>DAOMFF010000300.1:0-2290 GCA_035429665.1 Azonexus sp. | reverse complement strand
ACGAGATGCCGATGATCGCCGTCGACAGCTTGATCTTGAGCACGCCGGCATTGACATGCGACAGCCATTCCGGCTGGTCGGGGTGGTCTTGGAGATCGAGGCGCGAAACGAAGGTTTCGTAGCCGCCGACAATGACCATGAGCAGCAGGTTGGCGATCATGACAACGTCGATCAGGCCGAGGACGGCGAGCATGATGTCGGTTTCGCTGATCTTGGAGGTGCTCAGGGCGTTGTGGGCCAGGTGGGAGAGTTCCACCATGAACAGCCAGCAATAGACGACCTGGGCGAGGATCAGGCCGAGGTAGAGCGGAGCCTGGATCCAGCGGCTGGCGAAGATGAACGTTTCGAGGAATTTGACTAGCGTACCCATGGTCTTGGCGGCGGTTTGAAAGGCGAAGATTTTACCATGGCACACTGGCATGGCGTGGCGCCCGCTTCGGAAGGCGGTGATTTGTTGCGGCGCAGCGTGATTTCGTAAGGGCTTTGTAAGATTATCTGCGTCTAATCCTGCGCAGCACTGGCGAGAGGAGTGGGTTTTTTTCCAGTTTGCGTGGCTTTAGTTGTCCCGGGTGACAGCCCGAGGCCGGTTCGGTTGTTCCAACATGGATGCGAAGTACCTCAGAGGAGAAGAATATGTCTAGTGAATCCGTGAAACTGATTTACCCGTCTGACGAAGCTGTCAGAAACGCGACGATTTCCGGGATGGACGCCTACAAGGCGCTGTGCGCCGAAGCCGACGCCGACTATGAAGGTTTCTGGGCCAAGCGCGCACGGGAAATGGTCAGTTGGAAGGAGCCGTTTACCAAGATCCTCGACGAGTCCAACGCCCCGTTCTTCAAGTGGTTTCCCGACGGCAAGCTCAATGTGTCGTACAACTGTCTCGACCGCAACGTCGAGGGCGGTCTGGGCGACAAGGTCGCCATCATTTTCGAAGCCGACAACGGCGACGTCACCAAGATCAACTACAAGGACCTGCTGGCCAAGGTCTGCAAGATGGCCAACCTGCTCCGCTCCAAGGGCGTCAAGAAGGGTGACCGCGTCGTCATCTACCTGCCGATGACGATCGAGGGCGTCGTCGCCATGCAGGCCTGTGCCCGCATCGGCGCCATCCATTCCGTCGTCTTCGGGGGCTTTTCGGCCCAGTCGCTGCGCGATCGCATGAACGATGCCGGCGCCGTCATGCTCCTCACCTGCGACGGCCAGTTCCGCGGCGGCAAGTCGATTCCGCTCAAGACCATCGCCGACGAAGCCTTCGCTCTGGGCGGCTGTGAATGCGTCAAGAACGTCATCGTCTTCAAGCGCACCGGCGGCGAGTGCAACATGGTTGCCGGGCGTGACGAGTGGCTGCACGACCTGCTGCCCGGTCAGGCGGAAACCTGCGAACCGGAATGGGTCGAGGCCGAGCACCCACTGTTCCTGCTCTATACCTCCGGTTCCACCGGCAAGCCCAAGGGCGTTCAGCACTCCACCGGCGGCTACCTGCTGCACGCCATCATGACCATGAAGTGGACCTTCGACATCAAACCGCAGGATACCTTCTGGTGCACCGCCGACATTGGCTGGGTGACGGGCCATACCTACATCGCCTACGGACCGCTGGCCTGCGGTGCCACCGAAATCGTCTTCGAGGGCGTCCCGACCTACCCGGATGCCGGGCGTTTCTGGAAAGTGATCCAGGACCACAAGGTCAACGTCTTCTATACCGCGCCGACGGCGATCCGTTCACTGATCAAGGCTTGCGACGCCAACGCCGCCGTGCATCCGAAGAGCTACAACCTGTCTTCTCTGCGCATTCTCGGCACGGTTGGCGAGCCGATCAACCCGGCCGCCTGGCAGTGGTATTACGACAATGTCGGCGGCGGCCGCTGCCCGATCGTCGATACCTTCTGGCAGACCGAGACCGGCGGTCACATGATCACCCCGCTGCCGGGTGCCACCCCGCTGGTGCCCGGTTCGTGCACGCTGCCTTTCCCGGGCATCATGGCGGCGGTCGTCGACGAGACCGGCGCCGACGTGCCCTGGGGTCAGGGCGGCATCCTCGTCGTCAAGAAGCCGTGGCCGGCAATGATCCGCACCATCTGGGGCGATCCCGAGCGCTTCCAGAAGAGCTATTACCCGGCCGACTTCCAAGGCAAGTATTACCTCGCTGGCGACGGCGCAATCCGTGACAAGGACACAGGCTACTTTACCATCACAGGCCGTATCGACGACGTGCTGAACGTTTCCGGGCACCGTATGGGCACGATGGAAATCGAATCGGCGCTGGTCGCCAATCCGATCGTTGCCGAGG
>DAOMFF010000299.1:0-2324 GCA_035429665.1 Azonexus sp. | reverse complement strand
CGGACGTTCTCGGAAAGGTTGTCGTCATCGAGCTGGAACGGCGGCGTCACGGACGGGTTCAGTACCTCGATCGCGTGGCAGAGAACCTCGATCTCGCCCGACGCGAGGTTGGCGTTGGCCGTGCCAGCCGGACGCGGCCTGACCTTGCCGGTCACCCGCAGACAGAACTCGTTGCGGACTGACTCGGCGATGGCGAACGAGTCGGCGCGGTCGGGATCGCAGACAATCTGTGCGAGGCCCTCGCGGTCGCGCAGGTCGATGAAGATGACACCGCCATGGTCACGGCGGCGCTGCGCCCAGCCGCAGAGGGTGACAATCTGCCCGTCGAGGGCGGCGCTTAGCTGTCCGCAGTAATGGGTACGCATGAAACCTTCCGCTTGATTCAGGTTTTTGTGATGACAGGTGTGTGCAGCGGCGGAGCCACGACGCCCATCGAGATGATGTATTTGAGCGCTTCGTCCACCGTCATTTCCAGTTCGATGACCTCCTGGCTGCGCATCATGAGGAAGAAGCCGGAAGTCGGGTTCGGGGTGGTCGGCACGTAGACGCTCAAATACTCGCCCTGCAGATGATTGACGACATCGCCGCCAGGCTTGCCGGTAAGGAAGGCAATCGTCCAGCAGCCTTCGCGCGGATACTGGACGAGCAAGGCCTTGCGGAACGCATTGCCATTGGACGAAAAAAGCGTGTCGGAAACCTGCTTGACACTGTGATAGACCGAATTGACGAAGGGTATGCGTGCAAGAAGCATCTCCCACCAGACGACCAGCTTCTGGCCGATGAAGTTGGTGGCCAGCAGGCCCGTCAGCAGGATCATCGCGAGGGTCAGAACCGATCCCGCACCCGGAATCGGAAAGCCGAAGAGTGTTTGCGGGTGTACCGCCTGGGGAAGCAGGCGCAGCGACTGGTCGAGCGTGCTGACGATGAAAGACAGTACCCAGCCGGTGATAACCAGCGGCACCCAGATCAGGAGTCCGGTAAGGAAGTAGCGTTTGATCAACTGGCTGCGCACGGAGTGCACGCTCCGGTTCCGCCCTGGCAGGGTGGGGCACTTTCGGGCTTGGCCGCGGGTTTGCCACCGCCCTTGAAATCTGTGGCATACCAGCCGCTGCCCTTGAGGTGGAATCCGGCAGCCGAAAGCAACTTGCTGTAGCTTTCCTTGCCGCATTCCGGGCAGGTTGTGAGTTGCGGCTCGCTCATCTTCTGCAGATGCTCTTTCTGGAAGCCGCAGGAGTCACAGCGATATTCGTAGATCGGCATGGGGATCCTCCAAAACCTTGGATTATAAACGAGAAGACATCCGGACCTAGTTGGTGATACGGCCTGGAATTTTCAAGTCATCAGCCCGAGATAGCCGCGGGTCAGCTGCGGCCCCCAGAACAGGGCAATGATGCCGGCAGCGGCGAGATAGGGGCCAAAGGGAATGGGCGTGTTGCGCCCGTGGCGACTGAAGACGATCAGGCTGATGCCGACCACGGCGCCGACGATCGACGACAGCAGGATGATGACCGGCAGCATCTGCCAGCCCAGCCAGGCGCCGAGCGCGGCAAGGAGCTTGAAGTCGCCATAGCCCATGCCCTCCTTGCCGGTCGCCAGCTTGAACAGCCAGAATACCGACCACAGGGTCAGATAGCCGACCATGGCGCCAATGACGGCTGAGGAAATGTCGACATAGGTGCCGGCGAGATTGAGCGCCAGGCCGATCCAGAGCAGCGGCAGGGTGATCGAATCCGGAAGCAGTTGGGTGTCGTAATCGATCGCAGTCAGGGCGATCAGCGCCCAGAGCATGATCAGTGCCCCAAGCGCTTGGGGAGCTGGTCCGAAGTGCCAGGCGGCGTAGGCCGAAAGCAGCCCCGTTGTCGCTTCGACGATCGGGTAGCGAGCTGAGATCGGCGCCGCGCACTTCGAGCATTTCCCGCGCAGCAGCAGGTAGCTGACGATCGGGATATTCTCGATCGCGGTAATCTGGTGGCCACAGGATGGGCAGCGGGAGCGCGGGCGCGCCAGCGACAAGGCTTCTGCGGTCGACGGCGTTTCACCGCGCAAATCCGCGCACTGTGCATGCCACTCCCGCTCCATCATTTTCGGCAGGCGGTGAATCACGACGTTGACAAAACTGCCGACACACAGACCGAGCAGCCCGGCTACGGCAGCCAGGCCACCCAGCGATTCGAAAGGCATCAGATGACGGCGCCCAGTTTGAAGATCGGCAGGTACATCGCGACGACCATGCCGCCGATCAACGTCCCGAGAACCACCATGATGATTGGCTCCATCAGGCTGGACATTGCCTCGACGGCATCATCGACTTCCTGTTCGAAAAA
>DAOMFF010000298.1:0-2343 GCA_035429665.1 Azonexus sp. | reverse complement strand
TGCCGGGGATGATCTTGCCCGGCAAGGCATCGAGGGTAACCCGCACCGGCTGGCCAACGCTGATCTTCGGCGCATCGACTTCGTCCATCGGCGCCTTGACGTAAAGACAGGAGTCGTCGATCAGGTCGATCGCCGGCGGCGTCGGCACGCCGGGCGGCGACGGTGTCGAGTATTCGCCCAGTTCGCCGACGATCTTGGCGACCGTGCCGTCGAACGGCGCGTAGAGCGCGACGCGCCCCTGCTCGACGCGCGTGGCTTTCAGTCTGGCCTCGGCCTGGGCGACATCGGCCTTGGCGGTATTGCAACTGGCGCGCTTGACCTCCGCCTCGGTACGGGCGATCTCCTCACGGCTGGCCGAGACAAAGCCCTTGTCGCGCAACTCGGCCTGTCTTTTTGCCTCTTTTTCGGCGTTGACCGCAGCGATGCAGACTTCATCGACGCGCTTGGCGGCCAGGGCGACCTGAGCCTGCGACAGGGCGGCCTGTGCCTGCTGATCGTCGTTCCACAGCTTGAGCAGCAACTGGCCCTTCCTGACCCGGTCGCCCTCCTTGACGCCGAGGTATTCGATGCGCCCGCCGATGATGGTCGACAGCTTGGTGCGCTGGCAGGCTTCGACGGTACCGGCACGGGTGTTGGCCAGCGTCGCTTCGACCTTACCCTCGGCGACTTCCTTCAGCACGACGGGGATGGGCTTGGGCCGGCTGAACCAGGCAAAGGCCAAGCCGAGCACGGCAACGATGGCGACAACGATGGCGATCCGACGCATATGCATTCCTCGAACAATAGCCGCCCGGCCAACGCAGGATCCCGAATCGATCCGGCCAGCGACACACTGCGCTATTCTCGCCTATCCTGGGTCATAATCGAAAAACTGCGAGTCGGTATGCTGCAAGTTTGGAACCAACCCGCAAATTCGCCCTCATATGGCAGTCTTAACGCGAAGGAGATTCCGATGAAGAAACTGGTTTCCGCACTGCTCGCCGCCGTTTTCGCGCTGTCCAGCGTTTCCGCGCTGGCCTGCGGCGACAAGGCCAAGGACGAGAAGCAGATGAGCACCCCGTCCAAGCCGAAAATCTGACGGCTGGGGCAGCAACATCCAAGGCGCCCGCAAGGCGCCTTCTTCTTTCCAGTATCCGTCAGCACGGCACCGACGCCACCGCCCAGTGAAGTCATGCTCGACAGCGACAACGCCGCCTTCATCCAGACCGGAGTCAGCATCAGCCTGGCCTCCTGCGGCCCCGATCACCTGCCGAACATGAGCCGCGGGCTGGGCTGCAAGCTGCTTGAGGGCGTGAACCAGGTCGCGGTCTTCGTGCGACGCTCACAATCGCAGGCGCTGCTCGATCACATTCGCCACAGTGGCCAGGTGGCCAATGTCTTCAGCCTGCCCAGCAGCAATCGCACGCTGCAACTGAAAGGCATCGACGCCCGCAGTGTCCCGTTTGCCCCGGCCGACCTGCCCGTCGTCGAGAAGCACCTCGCGGACTTCATTCTCGAGGTCATTCCGCTGGGCATGGCCGAGGCCGTGGTGCGTGCCATCCTCGCCTATCGGCCGGACGACCTGTCGACCGTCGTCTATACCCCCTGCGCGGTCTTCTCGCAAACGCCCGGCCCGAAAGCCGGCGAGCGCCTGGGCTGAGTCATGGGCCTCCGCCTCGACACGATCCGCGAATGCCTCGAGGGCGTGATTCCGGGGCACATCGCCACCTGCGACGGCGAGGGAATGCCCAATCTGGCCTATCTGTCGCAGGTGCAGTTCATCGACAACGACCATGTCGCGTTGTCATATCAGTTCTTCAACCGTACGCGCCAGAACATTCTCGCCGGCTCGCCCGTTCGTTTGATGCTGACCAGCCACCTGACCGGCGCGCAGTACCGGCTGGCCCTTGCCTATCTGCGCACGGAAACGTCTGGCCCGCTGTTCGAGCAGATGAAGGCGAAGCTGGCCGGAATCGCCTCGCATACCGGCATGAGCGAAGTATTCCGCCTGCTCGGCTCGGACGTCTATCGCATCCTCGCCATCGAGCAGGTCCCGGGACCGACGGTGCCACCGCCGCCCCCGGTCGTGAACTATCTGACCGCGCTGCGCCGCGCCACCGGCCGCCTGGCCGGCTGCGGCAATCTCGAGCGCTTGCTGGAAACGGCGCTCGACTGCCTCGGCAGCGAGTTCGGCATCGGCCACGTCATGCTCCTGATGCACGACGAGGCACGCGGCCGCCTGTACACCCTCGCCAGCCGCGGCTATCCGCAATCCGGCATCGGTTCCGAGATCCCGGTCGGCGCGGGCGTCATCGGCATCTGCGCCCGCGAGCGGATTCCCATCCGCATCGGCTTCATGACCAG
>DAOMFF010000297.1:0-2381 GCA_035429665.1 Azonexus sp. | reverse complement strand
GTTGAACGAAGCCGCTACGCGGAGAAGTCGCCCGACGGTTGTCCACGAATTACCCTGCATGTTGGTGCCTTCATTGTGAAGGCACCGATTCTGCGGTATTTCGCGAGGACAGACCAGCATGACGAACGATTTCCCCGAGCCTTTTTCCCAGCAGTACGACAGCCACTTGAAGCACCTGAAGCTGAAGGGCCTGCAACCCAAGACCATCGACGCCTACGCGCGGGCCATCCGGCGCCTCGGCGGGTATTTCGACTACCGTATCGACGCCTTGTCGGAGGTGCAACTCACCGAGTACTTCAGTGACCTGATCGGCACCCACTCGTGGAGCGCGGTCAAGCTTGACCTCTATGGCCTGAAGTTCTTCACCGCCCATGTGCTCAAGCGCCCGTGGGCGATGCCGAACCTGATCAAACCACCGAAGACGCAACGACTGCCGGACATTGTCACGGTCGACGAAGCACAACGGCTGTTTCTGGCGACGCGGGTGCTCAGCTACCGGGTCTTCTACTTCACCCTCTACAGCCTGGGGCTGCGCCTGGGCGAGGGCCTGGCCCTCAAGGTCGGCGACATCGACGCGGCCCGCCTGCGCGTGCAGGTGCGCGACGCCAAGGGCAACCGGGACCGCCTCGTCCCCCTGCCGCAGGCCACGCTGTCGGTGCTGCGCCGCTTCTGGCAAACCCATCGCCATCCCGAACTGCTCTTTCCCAATCGCCACGCCGGCCTGAAAGGCGCGCATCTGGCGACTTCGCCACTCGATCGCGGCGGCGTGCAGATCACCCTGCGCAAAGTGGCGGCCGACTGCGGCCTAAAAAAAAGATCACCCCGCACAGCCTGCGCCACAGCTATGCCACGCATCTGATCGAGCATGGCGTCGATCTCCTGGAAGTCCAGAAGATCCTCGGTCACCACTCCATCCTGACCACGGCGCGTTATACCCACCTCACCAGTCACACCAACGAATCGGCACGGACCCGCATCGATGCCTTGATGCAGCGCTTTGTCCTCGACTGGGGAACCATCCGATGATCCCGCTGGCCGAGATCATCCAGCGCCATGAAGCCGACTATCGTACCCGCTACGGCCACCAACTGACCCCGGAACGGGGGCGGGCGCTGGGCGCCATGCAGCACTGTCGCAGCACGATGGCCCCGCAACTGCTCGCGGCCTGCCCGGCGTGCGCCGAACGCCGGCTGATTCCGCATTCCTGCGGGCATCGCAGTTGCCCGCACTGCCAGCACCATGAGAGCGAGCAATGGCTGGAACGCCAGCGGCGCCTGCACGTTCCGGCCGAGTATTTCCTGCTCACCTTCACCTTGCCCGGCGAACTGCGACCCTTGGCTTTCCGCCAAGCTCGCCCCGTCTATGCCGCCCTGTTCGCCGCCGCTTGGGCGACGGTTCAGGCCTTCTGCCGCAACGACCGGCAACTCAAGGGCGAAGCCGGCGCGGTGGCGGTGTTGCATACCCACTCGCGCCGGCTTGACCTGCATCCGCATGTTCATCTCGCCATGCCGGCGGCGACGCTTGATCCCAAAAAACGGCGCTGGCGAACCAAGACCGGCTACCTCTTCAACCACCAGGCGCTGGCCAAGGTGTTTCGCGGCAAACTGCTCGCGGCGCTGAAGCAGGAAGGGCTGGTCTTGCCCGGCCAGCTGCCGGCCAAATGGGTAGTCGATTGCAAAAGTGTCGGCAACGGCGAGCAGGCGCTGGTCTATCTCGGCCGCTACCTCTATCGCGGGGTGATCCGGGAAAGCGACATCCTGTCGTGCGCGGACGGCCAGGTCAGCTTTCGCTACCGCGACAGCCAGAGCGGCGAGACGAAGGTGCGCACGTTGCCCGGTGCCGACTTCCTGCGTCTGATCCTGCAACACGTCCTGCCCAAGGGCTTCCGGCGGGCGCGGAACTACGGATTTCTGCATCCCAACCGCAAGAGCCTGATTGCCTTGCTGCACATCGTCCTCAGGATCGCGCCGCGCACGCTGCCGGTTGAGAGACCCCGGCCGGCGTTTCTTTGCCCTTGCTGCGGTGCGCCGATGCAGATCATCCGGCGGCGGATTCCGGCGGGCACGGTCAGGCGACGAAGTTCGGCAACGCTGGCGGAGACGGCTGTGTAATTCACGGCCACGTAAAAGACGGTGCGCCGGCCGGCGCCACGGCGGCGCTCGGCCTGAAAATGCCGAAAAATGGCGTGTCGACTGCCGAGTTTGCCGGATCGGCCCGCTTCGAGCGCTGATGCCGGCACCGCCCGATCAGCGAATCGGGCAACCTGCACATCTTCGGGCAGGGATTCAAAAAGCTATTTGCAGGGAACCCGGAACCGGGCTTGTTCAACAACCGGTTCAGATCGTGGCTCGCTCCGCGATCACGATCTAACCTTAATCGTT
>DAOMFF010000296.1:0-2398 GCA_035429665.1 Azonexus sp. | reverse complement strand
CGATGTCGAGGAATGCCGCCAGGTCGGCTATGCGATCGGCCACTCGCCGCTGGTCAAGACGGCCTTCTTCGCTTCCGACCCGAACCTCGGGCGCATTCTCGCCGCCATCGGTTATGCCGGAATCGCCGATCTCGATGTCGATGGCGTCAGGGTCTGGCTCGACGACGTGTTGGTCGCCGAGAACGGCGGGCGGGCGGAGGATTACACGGAAGACGATGGCGCGCGCGTCATGAAGCAGGCGGAAATCACGGTCCGGGTCGATCTCGGTCGCGGAAATGCTTCGGCCACGGTCTATACGTGCGACTTTTCCTACGACTACGTCAAGATCAATGCCGATTACCGGAGCTAGACGGCGATGACCACCCTCCGCCAGGATCTGACCCGCACCACGCTGGCGATCATCTGCATCCTGCTGCTGATCGTCGGTTCGCTGTGGATCTTGCGCCCGTTCCTGGGGGCGGCGGTCTGGGCGGCCATGCTGGTGGTCGCGAGTTGGCCGCTGCTGAAGTCCCTGGAAGCGCGACTGGGAGGCCGGCGCGGACCGGCGGTCACGGTGATGACGCTCGGCATGCTGCTGTTGCTGGTCGTACCGCTCGGGCTGGCGATCGACACCATCGCCGAACATGCCGATCAGGTGACGGGTGCGGCAAAGAAGGTCGCGGCCTCGGGTTTGCCCCAGCCCCCGCAATGGGTGGGCAGGCTGCCGATGGTTGGCGAAAAGGCGGCGACAAGTTGGGGGCAACTGGCCGATGCCGGACCGGCGGGCCTGGTGGCCAGGGTCGGCCCCTACCTGGCCGATGCGGCCAAGTGGGTATTCGGGCAGGCCGGCAGTGTCGGTGGCGTGTTGATCCAGTTTCTGCTGGTCGTCGTCCTGTCGGCGATCATGTATGCCAACGGTGAAGTGGGAGCCCGCCTGGTTCTGCGCTTTGGCAGACGCCTTGCGGGAGAGCGTGGGGAAAACTCGATCATCCTTGCCGGCCAGGCGATTCGCGGCGTTGCGCTGGGCGTCGGCGTGACGGCCATAGTTCAGACCGTGCTCGGCGGCATCGGCTTGGCGGTGGCCGGCGTTCCCTTTGCCTCCCTGCTTTCGGCGGTCATGCTGATGTTCTGTATCGCCCAGTTGGGGCCATCGCTCGTGCTCTTTCCGGCGGTTGCCTGGATGTACTGGATGGGCGACACCGGCTGGGCAACCTTCCTGCTGATCTGGAGCATCTTCGTCGGCACCCTGGACAACTTCCTGCGTCCCATCCTGATCAAGAAAGGGGCCGATCTGCCGTTGCTGCTGATCTTCGCCGGCGTTATCGGCGGCATGCTTGGCTTCGGACTGGTCGGCATCTTTGTCGGGCCGGTGGTGCTGGCCGTCACCTACACGCTGATGCTGGCGTGGATCGAGGATGCCTTGGGCAAGGACGCCGCCGACGTCTCAGACGCGGCGTAGCCGGATCATCCGGAACCAGCCGCCCGCCAGCGCCGGCTGGTCATGTTCAACTTCCAGGCCGGGCGCCGCCACCAGCAGGGATTCGAACACGACATCGAGTCGCGTGGCGATGCGGCTGACGAGCGGGTTCGCCAGACGCCGCAGCAATGCCGCCTGGCCGGGACGCAGGAACTTGTCGAAGACCAGCGCCTGGCCACCCGGGCGTAGCACCCGGGCGATTTCGCCAAGACACTTCGCGGGATCGGGAACGACCGCCAGGATCAGGTGCAATATCGCGACATCGAAACTGCCGGCGGCAAAGGGCAGGTTCTGGCCGTCTCCCTGGACTGGCGCGAAATCGACATGGCCGGCACGCGGGATGGCGCGGCGCAGCATGGCATGGGTGAGGTCCAGGCCGATGTAATGATGGTGGGCGGGCAGGTGCGGCAGGTCGAGACCGGTGCCGACTCCGGCCAGCAGGACCCTGCTCGGCGTCTCCGGCAGAACCGACAGGCTGTGCTTGCGCGCGGCCTGCGTGGCGCGAGAGATCGCGGCATCGTAGAAAGGCGCGATCAGCGTATAGCTGTTCTTCAGGCTCAATGCAGGATCCGCGGAATCGCCAGCACGAACTCGGGAATCTCGGCATCGAAACGGGTTCCGTCCTCGCCGACCATCTGGTAGGTGCCTTTCATCGTTCCAATGGGTGTGGCCAGAACGCAACCGCTGTTGTACTCGAAGGCTTCGCCTGGCTTCAGCAGCGGCTGGTGGCCGACGACGCCGAGGCCGCGCACTTCCTGGACCTCGTTGTTGGCGTCGGTGATGATCCAATGGCGCGAAATCAGTTGCGCAGGCAGTCGGCCGACGTTGGTAATGGTGATCGTGTAGGCGAAGACGAAACGGTCATCGTCCGGGCTCGACTGGTCGGGCATGAAGTGCGGTACCGGCTTGATCTCGATGCGGTAGTTCTCGGGTTTGGGCATG
>DAOMFF010000295.1:0-2400 GCA_035429665.1 Azonexus sp. | reverse complement strand
TCTCGAGCGAGACGGCGACCGATCCGGACAGCGCCGCGACGAAGCTGAGGCGGGCGGGGTCCGTATCATCACGGCGCAACAACAGCATGGCGCCGACCAGATTGTGCTGGCGGTTGAGCAGCGGAACGGCGATTGCATCGGTCGTTCCCGTGCTGTCGAGAATCCTTTCGAGACCGAGGGCGCGTACGTCTGCGTCGGTGAGACGTGCGGCGCGCGCCGTCCCGGCGCTCAGGGCGTTCCCCAGCAGAGGGCCGGCGGCCCGCGGGTCGATGCTCGAAGCGCCCGCGGGCAAGGGCGTCGCGTCGGCATGGAGCGCTGCCGCCGGCAGCAACCGGTCGCCATCGGTCAGGTAAAGGATGCCGGCATCGGCATCCGCTGCTGGGAGGGTCTCGTTCAGCAGGCGGGGCAGGAGTTTGTCGAAATCGTTTTCGGCGGCAACCGCCATGCTGATGTCAAGAAAGCGCCGGATCGTCCGCTTCATGCTGTCCATGATCACGGTGAGGTCATTGACTTCGAGGACCAGCGAATTCACTTTGATTGGCCGCGAGAACTCGAAGCGGCGAATCGCTTCCGCCTCCCCCGCCAGTTGGCGCAGCGGACCGGAAATGTTCCGCGCCAGGAGCCAGGTAACCGGTATGGCAAGCAGGATCACCAGAATCGTTGCAATCAGCGAGTGGTGCATCAACCGGTACGCGGCGGACATCAATTCGTCATCGGGTATCGCGGTGATCAGAAACAGTGCCCCGGCGCCCTCCAGCCTGACGGGACGGATCGACGCGTGCCAGTCGCTGCCGTCGACCGTCAGCAGCAGGTTCTGTGCCGCCTTCTCGTCGAAGTTCCCCAGTTTCGGGGCGAGTTGGGCAAGCACGGGAATGCCCAGGTCGCTGACGCTGGCCAGCACGGGATTACCGTCGACAAGCCTCACCGCCTTCGTCAGATCCTCGAAGGCGATTGTATGGCCCCGTTCGTTGGCGAGGACAATCTGGGTGCCCGGGGTGACCTTCTGTCTGGCCAGCGTATGGCTCAATGTTTCGAGCCGGATGTCAGCGCCGACGACGGCGTCGGCTCTGTTGGCGCGATTGGCGATTGTCGTGCCGACTTTCTGGCCGGTGAAGAACAGATAGGGCGGGGTCTTGACCTGTCCCCCTGCGCTCATGGCGGCCTTGTACCAGCCGCGGGTGCGCGGATCGAAGGAGGTTGCATAATCGGGCCGATCATCGCTGCGCAGGACCATCAACTGCGCGTCAAGGAAGATGTAGCGGCCGCGCAGTTCCTCGCCCTGATGGTCGATGCTCTGGACCATGAAGGCGCTTTTTTCCGGGGCGTCGAAGACCTTGCCATCTGTCTCGTCCCAGATGCGGCGGACCATGAAGAAATCGCCATTGCCATAGCCGACATAGAGCGAGGTGAGTGCGCTGGAATTGTTCAGCGCCTCGCGCATGAAGCCAAGATTCAGCAGGCGCTCTTCAAGCGATCTTGCCTGGGTGATTCCGTCGTAGCTCAACAGCCGGGTGGCCATCTCGGCGGGGCCGATGATGTTGGAAAACTCGCCCACGGTTTCGCGGCCGATGCGCGTATTCAGTTCGTTTGCCGTGGTTTCGAGGATCTCGCTGCTGATCCTGTAGCCAAGTCCGCCGATGACGCCGCCAACCAGCAGGATCAGGACGATGAACAGCGTCGAGATATGAACATGAAGCGGGAAGCGGCGTGTCATGGCAAAGCCTCGGACGGTCGGGTAACTGCATGTTACGCCCAACCGGACCGGGTATAAACTTGCAGCGTGTTCCTGTCCGGACTTGTCGAAGCATGCGCCAGACCATCAGCTTCATCACCCTCGGGGTCGGCGATCTCGCCGTCAGCCGGGCCTTCTATGCCGCGCTTGGCTGGCGCGAGTCGTCAGGCAGCCAGCCGGAAATTGCCTTCTTCAAGGCGGGCAGCGTGGTGTTCGGCCTTTTCCAGCGCGCCGCGCTGGCCGCCGATGCCAACGTGTCGCCGGCAGGCAGCGGTTTTTCGGGGTTCACGCTGGCCCACAACGTCGCCTCGCAAGAGGAGGTCGACCGCTTGCTGGGCGAGGCGGCGGCGCTCGGCGCGAGCGTCGTGCAGCCGGCCGGCAAGGTCGTCTGGGGCGGCTACCGCGGCTATTTCGCCGACCCCGACGGCTTTCTCTGGGAAGTCTGCTGGAACCCGTTCTTCCCGCTCGACGCAGCCGGGAACGTCTGCCTGCCGCCGTGAGCGGGCGGTCTATGCGCCCGGCGCCGCGTCGAAGCGCCCCAGTTCCTCGCGCGTGTTGATGTTCGCGAAGGCTTCGGCCTTGTCGTCGAAAGCAACCTCGACGACATTCAGGGTGGCGTACCAGCGGTCGACCTTGCGCCCGCCGCCGGCCAGGAAATCGGTCAGATG
>DAOMFF010000294.1:0-2401 GCA_035429665.1 Azonexus sp. | reverse complement strand
TGCACGACGCCCTGGTCGCGCAGATCAGGGCGATTCTGGCGCGCGAGGGCTGGAGCGCGATCAGCGGAGTCATAGCGCTGCTGATCGTACTGTCGACAACTGCCTGGGTGGCCGTGCAGGATGTCGGCAACACCGCCCTGCTGATCGCCCTCGCGGCAACACTGCCACGGCAGATCGAGATGACGCTGGACATGCATCAACTCACCGCCGGGCTGACCGACATGATCGCCGTGTGGACGCGCATCAAGGGCGTCTGCGAGCATATCGAGCCTGTGGCAGATGCAGGGTTTGTCGACCGGATCGGTTTCGGCCGCCTCGAACTCAAGGACGGGACGCAGGAGCGGGTCTGCTCCTCGCTGGCCGATGCGGTGCATTACGTTCTGGCTGCCCCCACCGGTCTGGTATCCCTGCGCGGTGGCAACGGCGCCGGCAAGTCCACCCTTCTGGCGGCGCTCAAGAACCATCTGCGCGGCCAGGCCTACTACTGGCCAACCCACGATCGCCTGGCATTCGAGTTCAACAGCGGCACCCAGGCCGCCATTGTCCCGCCGGCCGCCGCGGAGGATGACGATGGCGACGAGGAGGTCCCCGACGCGGCCCAGATGAACGCGGCCGAGGAATCCGAACTGAAGAAAGGTTACTCCTCGGGAGAGCGGCAGTTGCGGGTGCTCAGGGAGATCGTCGCGAATACGAGGCACCCGGTCTATCTGCTCGACGAATGGGACGCGAATCTCGACGCCGCCAATCGCGCAAAGGCCAACGCATTGGTCGAACAGTTGGCGCAACGCGCGCGGGTGGTTGAGATTTCCCACCGCGACCGGCGTTAGGCGCGGCAAAGGCGCCCCCGCCGCCGCCCTGCCCTTCGCCACGCCATCTCCTGCCAGCAAGGATGGGATGGGGAAGCCAACGCCACCACGCAAGATCTGCCCGATTCGGTGCCCCGGATGTGATGTCGCATTACTTCGAGTCTGCCAATTGTTGCCTTTTTCGCAATAAATATTTGCTGATTGTCTGCTATTTCTGATCAGAAAGGAGGACTACAGTTCGCCCATCGCTTCAGGAGTACTTCGCATGACACAGATCGAACCCGCTCTCTTCGTCCCGCACGGCGCGCCGACCTTCGCGTTGCGCCCGGGCGCGGCCGGCGCGGCGCTTGTACGCCAGGCGCAATCCCTGCCGCTGCCGCGCGCCATCGTCATCGTCAGCGCGCACTGGGATACGGCGCTGCCGACGGTCGGTCTTGCCGACCGCCCGGAAACAATTCACGACTTCTGGGGCTTTCCGGAGGAACTCTACGCCCTGCACTACCCGGCCACAGGTTGCCGCGAGGCCGCCGAGGAAGTCGCCGCCGCCATCCAGGCTGCCGGCCTGCCGGTCGAGCGGGATGCCGGGCGCGGTCTCGACCACGGCGCCTGGGTGCCGCTGCGCCTGATGTTCCCCGACGCCGACGTTCCCGTCATCCCGCTCTCGATCCAGAGCCGCGGCGGCCCGCAGCAGGCCTACCAGCTCGGGCAGGCGCTGGCGCCTCTTGCCGCCAGGGGCTTCCTGATCGTCGCCTCGGGCAACGTCACGCACAACCTGCGCGACTACCAGGCTGCGACGCGTAACGGCGGCCAGACGCCGGCCTACGTGCGCCAGTTCGCCGACTGGATCGCCACTCGCCTGGACGCTGGCGACATCCCCGCCCTGCTCGACTACCGGCGCCAGGCTCCGGGCTCCGTGCAGTCGCATCCGAGCGATGAACATTTGCTGCCGCTGTATGTCGCACTCGGTGCCGGCGGTGAAAATGCCCGCGCCGAGCGCTTCCATTCCGGCATCGACGATTACGTCATCGCCATGGACGCCTATTCATTCTTGCCCCGATAAGGAGGTTGACCGTGACAACTCAGTACACAAGAACCGCGAAAGGCCTACACTGGCTGATGGCCATCCTCTTCTTCGGCCTACTGGCGCTTGGTTTCTACATGCACGACCTGCCGCTGTCGCCGGAAAAGCTCAAGCTCTACTCCTGGCACAAGTGGGCCGGGGTGACCGCTTTCCTGCTCGTCTGGTTCCGTCTTTTCTGGCGCGTCACGCATCGCCCCCCCGCCCTGCCGGACACGATGCCCAAGGTCATGCAACTGGCGGCGCACGCCGGCCACTTCCTCCTCTACGCGCTGATGATCGCCATCCCGCTCTCCGGCTGGCTGATGAGTTCGGCCAAGGGCTTCCAGACCGTCTGGTTCGGCGTCCTGCCGATTCCCGATCTGCTGGGCAAGAACAAGGAACTCGGCGACCTGCTGCAGACCGTCCACATGAGCCTCAACCTGCTATTCGTTGCCGTCATCGCCGGCCACATCGGTGCTGCACTGAAACATCACTTCATCGACAAGGACGACATCCTGACCCGCATGTTGCCTGC
>DAOMFF010000293.1:0-2404 GCA_035429665.1 Azonexus sp. | reverse complement strand
TGATGACGAAGATCAGGTTGTCCAGCTTCTCGCGGCCGGCCATGCTGATGGCGCCGAGCGATTCGACCTCGTCGGTCTCGCCGTCGCCGAGGAAGGCCCAGACCTTGCGCTTTTCGGCCTTGGCAGCGTCAATCAGGCCGCGGCTGGCCAGGTACTTCATGAAGCGCGCCTGATAGATGGCCTGGATCGGGCCAAGGCCCATGGAAACCGTCGGGAACTGCCAGAAGTCCGGCATCAGCCACGGATGCGGGTAGGAGGAAATGCCCTTGCCGCCGGTTTCCTGGCGGAAGTTGTCCATCTGCGCCTCGGTCAGGCGGCCGAGCATGAAGGCGCGGGAGTAAACGCCGGGGACCGAGTGGCCCTGGAAGAAGATCAGGTCGCCGCCGGTTTCGTCGTTGATGCCCTTCCAGAAATGCGAAAAGCCGACGTCGTAGAGCGCGGCGGCGGAGGCGAACGAGGCGATGTGGCCGCCGACATTGGTGTTCTTGTTGGCGCGCACGACCATCGCCATGGCGTTCCAGCGGATGTAGGAGTGGATCTTGATCTCCATGTCGCCGTCGCCGGGGTATTTGGGCTGCTGGTCGACCGGAATGGTGTTGATGTATTCGGTATTGGCGGAGTAGGGCAGATCGATCCCGGCCTCACGGGCCTGGCCGATGACCTTCTCGATCAGGAAATGGGCGCGGTCTGCGCCTTCCTGCGCGATGACCCCGTCCAGCGCCTCCATCCATTCACGGGTTTCCTGGGGATCTGCATCGATCGGTTCGGGCTGCGCATTCTGCTGGTTGGCCATCGTTCGTCTCCATAGTTGGTCTTCGTCATGTCCTGCCCGTTGGGCGAGACAACTTTAACGTCAATTGTGTCGCGTTGGGCCTGTATCGCAAACCCGTGTTTACACCTAGATCATTTTTCATATTGTAAGAATAAAATTCGTATCGTGCAATGACGTCGATTCCGGCCGTGAAAAGTTTGGCCGATCCCCCGGATGTGGCCGGCACACCCATATCGCACAGAGAAGAAATGCGGCTGGCCTTGCGTTGCATCAAACGGCGGATTGCGTCACTTCGTATAATGGCAAGTTTCGTATTGCTGATCGAGGAGTCGCCATGGCGGCAGTCATGCCCGTACCGGCCGCAAGCCGGATTCTGATGTCCGGTAACGAAGCGGTCGCCCGTGCCGTCTGGGAGGCCGGGGTCAAGGTCGCCGCCGCCTACCCGGGCACGCCGTCGACCGAGATGCTCGAGGTGATCTCGACTTATCCGGATCTGTACGCCGAGTGGTCGGTCAACGAGAAGGTCTCGCTCGAGGTTGCCATCGGCGCCGCCTATGCCGGTTCGCGCGCCTTCTGCTGCATGAAGCATGTCGGCATGAACGTCGCGTCCGATGCGCTGATGACCCTGACGCTGACCGGCGTGATCGGCGGTCTGGTCATCGCCATCGCCGACGACGTCGGGCTGTCGTCGTCGCAGAACGAGCAGGATTCGCGTTTCTGGGGGCGCTTCGCGCATGTGCCGGTGCTCGAGCCGGCCGATTCGCAGGAAGCCTATGCGATGACGCTCGACGCTTACGAATTGTCTGAGCGCTTCCAGGTGCCGGTGATCCTGCGCATGACAACGCGCATCAACCACGTCAAGGGTCTGGTCACGGTCGGTGAGCGCAGCGAAAAAGCGTCGGCCGGATTCAAGAAGGATCCGGCGCGCTGGGTGATGACGCCGACCGGCGCCGGCAAGCGCATTCCGTTGATGTTCGCCCGGGTTGGCGAGTTGCGCAAGGAAGCCGAGGTTTCCGCGCTGAACTTCATCGAGCCGGGCAGTGACCGACGTGTCGGTTTCATCGCCTCGGGCCCGGCCTACATGCATGTCAAGGAGTCGTTCCCGGATGCGCCGGTGCTCAAGCTCGGTTTCTCCTGTCCGGTGCCGTTCGACAAGTGTCGCGAACTGGCGGCGCTGGTCGATCAGGTGGTCGTCGTCGAGGAAGTCGAGCCGCTGGTCGAGAGCGAGCTGAAGGCCGAGGGACTCGCCGTGATCGGCAAGGACATCCTGCCGCTGCAGGGCGAACTGGCGCCGAATGTGCTCAGGCCGGCGATCGCGCGGCTGCTCGGCGAAGAAGTGCCGCAGTTTCGGTCGACCGCGCCAATGCCGGTCTTTCCGCGGCCGCCGACGATGTGCGTGGCCTGCCCGCACCTTGGCGTCTATTACACCCTGTCGCAGGTGCGCAACCTGACCATTTCCGGCGACATCGGCTGCTACACGCTGGGCGCCGGTCATCCGTGGAACGCGCTCGACACCTGCATCTCGATGGGCGCCTCGATGGGCATCGCGCTCGGTCTCGACAAGGGGCGCGGCGAAGCCGACAAGGACAAGCGCATTCTCGCCGTGATCGGCGACTCGACCTTCCTGCACAT
>DAOMFF010000292.1:0-2407 GCA_035429665.1 Azonexus sp. | reverse complement strand
GGCGCAGCCGGGTCGTCCCAACGCACCGCCTCGCATGTCACCTGCCCGCGCAGGAGAGGATCCTTCGGGATCTCCTGCTCGACCACCTCCTGCGCCAAGGTTCTCTCCCTGGCAACGTCTCCCGGCGAGGAAATGAAAAAGCGGAGGTGCATTTGCGGCTGATCTCCATGCCCTGCGGCCCGAATCGACTGTAACACCGAAGGACGGGATTTTCAAAGGAGGCTCGGCAATCCCCACAATCCCCGAGCCACCCGGCAGGCCCCGCGAAGGCTGACTCCGAACCGCCCCGGACATGCCTGGCGCGGCGAAATCGCCCGGCTTACATCCGGACACATCTCCATACAGAATCGCTGTCGGCAGTCGGCTTGGCGGAGGCGTTATTTCGGTCATGAACAACGCAAAGGAAATACAATGTCAAGGTTTCTGACGGTCGCTGCTTCACTCATCGCGTTTTCGAGCCTGACCGCGTGCACGGTGATACCACCCCAGGTTGCCTACACCGGCCCCAGCGTCGGCATCGTGACCGTCGGTCCGGCGCCTTATTACCGGGGTCCCGGTCCGTACTATGCTCCGCCTCCACGCGGTTACGGCTCCGGATATGGCTACGGATATGGCTATCGCCACTGGTAATAGCGGCCGGAAGCGGCCTGTACTCTCGTCGGCCTGACGCCGCAGGAATGCCTCCGACCATGACGACCGCTGGCATGAGGCCGTCGATCTGCTCTGTTCCTCCTCCGCCCGCCAGATTCTCGAGGGTATTTCCTTCGCCGATTTCCGCGCCCGCATGGTCGGCATGCTCGGGCGGTTGCTGAAGACGATAACGATTCCCGACGCGGCGCGCACGCCGGAGTTCCTCAAGCACATGGCGACCGTCGTCGCGCTGGAAATCTGGAACGTGACGCCGATCCCCGAGAACCGCTTTCGCCCGCGCAAGCAGCCGCGCCCGGAGCGCAACGCGCCGTGCCTGTGTGGTTCCGGGCACAAGTTCAAGCAGTGCTGTGGCGCGGTCGACGCTCCGGCGCCGGGCATTTCCGAGGAACTGATGCTGGCCAAGGTGCTGATACAGTTTCCCCGCACCCGGCTGGCGGAATTGCCCATCCTCGAATTGCACCCGGACGCGCTGGCCCTGGTAGCCGACGAGTGGCTGCAGTGCGGCCGCGAGAAGGACGCCATCGCCCTGCTGGAAATCCTGTTCGCACATCTGCCCGAGCTCGACGAGGGCGCCGAGAGCGCCGCCGACATGCTGCTCGGCGCCTACCTCGACACCCACGCGCCGCGGAAGAAACAGAAGTTCATCGAAGCGCTGAAGGCGGCGCCAAACAAGACGCTGGCTTCAACCGGCTGGCAGCGCCAGACCACCGTCCTCAGCGACCGCGGCGACTACGCCGGGGCGTGGGCGGCATTTCGCGAGGCGCAGCGCCTGACACCGAATGCGCCGTCGCTTTCGCATCTGGAAATCCTAGTCCTGGTCTCGGAAGGCCGGCGCGAGGAAGCCCGCGCCCGCGCGGCATTCTGGTCGGCCAAACTGGCGCGCAACGCAAAATACGACCACCGCGACCTGATCGCCCTGCTGCACGACCTCGCCGATGGCGGGGACGACAGCACGCTCCGCTCGCTGGTGGCGACACGCGGCCCGCTGGCGCAACTGGTCGAGGTCATCGAACGCTGGCCGGCGCCGGCCAGCGCCTACAGCCTGGCAGGCGACGCCGAACTGGCGCCGATCGCGAAGCTGGCGGCCTGCGAAAGACAGTGGATGGACTTGCGCGACGGCGCGCTGAGCAACGAGAAATGGCTCGACTTTCTGACTCGGGAGCCGCTGGCCGGGCAGTCCTTCCGGGTGCTGCGCGATTGCGTTGAGATCCTGCGCATGCTGCCGGAGGCCCTGCCCGGCAGCAACGAAGCGCTCGCCCGCCGCCTGCTGGAGCGCGGCGAAACGCTACGCCGGACAGTGCTCGGCACCTTGAACGCGCTCGACAGGGAACTGGCCTGGGGCTTTCTCGACAACCGGCCGCTGCTGACGCTGGTCGCCCACTATGTCGAGGAATTCGCCGCCGCCCGCCCGGCGGGAACCCTCGATCTGCTGCGCTGGAGCGTCGGTGTAGCCAACCCCAGGGACAATACCGGCCTGCGGGAGAACCTGATTCACGCGCTGACGGCCGGCGGGCTGGCCGACGAGGCGATCGCCGTCGCCGCCCGCTACCCGGACGACTTCGCTTCCACCGAATATGGCCGTGTGCTGGCATTCTTCGCGGCCGGCCGCCTGACCGAGGCGGAACCGGCGCTTAAGCAGGCTGCCGCCTGCTGGCCCACGGTCTGGAAAACGCTGCATGCCGCGAACCCCAGGGCGCCGCGCATGACCGGACCGGGCATCACGGTGGGCGGCGCCGACGAGGCCTATGAATATCGC
>DAOMFF010000291.1:0-2414 GCA_035429665.1 Azonexus sp. | reverse complement strand
GCCTCGAGCATGGTGCGGATTTCTTCCGGGGCGGAGGCGGGTGTCAGCGGCTGCAGTTGCTGCGGTGCGCGGCTGGCGATCTGTCTGGCGATGCCGTCCAGCGATGCCAGTCCCTGACGGGTGGCGAGCCAGACCCAGAGGCCGATCAGCGGCAGGCCGAAGAGGGCTGGGAGAAGCAGGCGCCAGGCGATGTGGCCGATCAGTTCGTCGCGAATGTGGTGATTCTCGCTGACCTGGACCTGCAGGCTGCGGTCGTCGTTCCACTGGCTGTAATGGCGCCAGCGGTCTTTCCGGTCACGGGTTTCGGAAAAGCCGTCAGTTGCGGTCAACGCCGTTTCCGGGGCATTTTTCGAGCGCATCAGCAGTTTGCCGTCGCCGCGCCAGATCTGGAAGCGTAGGCGGCGCTGGTACTTGTGGCCCGCGTCGCCAAGGTCCTCGATATCGTCGCCCTCGTCGTGTCCGGCCAGCGCCAGAAGGGTTTGCGCCGCCTGGGCGAGCTGGGCGTCGAAAAGTTTGTCAACTTCATGGTGGGCATCGACGTAGCTGAAGACCATGGTCACCAGCCAGGCGGCGGCGACGCCGCCGAGCAGCAGGCCGAGCAGGCGGCGGCGCAGCGAGAACCAGGCGGTCGTCACTTGGCGATGGTGTAGCCGACCCCGCGCAGGGTGCGGATCAGCTCGCTGCCCAGCTTCTTGCGCAGGTGGTGGATATGAACCTCGAGGGCATTGCTGTCCGGCTCGTCGCGCCAGCCGTAGACCGATTGTTCGAGCTGGCTGCGGCTGAGGACGCGGCCGGCATTCTCGAGCAGCATCTGCAGCAGGGAAAACTCGCGGCTGGACAGTTCGACCGGCGCGCCGGCGAGCGTGACGCTATGAGCAGCGGGATCGAGCGTGAGATCGCCGCGGGTCAGCAGCGGCGCGGCGCGTCCGGCGCTGCGCCGGGTCAGGGCGCGAATGCGGGCCGCCAGTTCATCGAGGTCGACCGGCTTGACGAGGTAGTCGTCGGCGCCGGCATCGAGGCCGGAAACCTTGTCGCCGGTGGCGTCGCGGGCGGTCAGGATGAGTACCGGCAGGGTCTGGCGGCGGCTACGGGCGCGGCTCAAAACCTCCATGCCGGAAAGCCGGGGCAGTCCGAGGTCGAGGACGATCAGGTCAAATGTTTCGGATTGCAGCGCGTGGTCGGCGGAATTGCCGTCCTTTACCCAGTCGACCGCGAAACCCGCCTGGCGCAGGCCGATGGTCAGGCCGTCGCCAAGCTGGGGGTCGTCTTCAACGAGCAGGATGCGCATGCCGCGATTCTATCAGGTGGCAATCCACCAGCCGGCGATGGCGACCCACGCCAGCAAGACCGCGCCGGCCAGCGGCCGGGCGGAGCGGATCGCTTCTCCCGGCATTCCTAGCTTGCGGCCGTTCAGCATCGCCCGCACCAGGTTTTCGCCGTGCATCAGGCTGCCGGAGAGCACGCCGGCAATGTGGATGAAGACCACGGTGAGCATCGTGACGGCCAGTCCTTCGTGGAGTTCTTCGAGAAAATCGCCACCGATTTCATTGTAGTTCGCCCAGCCCGAGAGGCCGGTCAGGATGCCGAGCCCGAGCAGCAGGACGATGGCCCAGCCGCCGGCGGGATTGTGGCCGACGTGGTGGGCCGGCTCGAGCTTCAGCAGGCCGGCGGCGTAGTCCTTGACGGCGCCCGGACCGCGCACGAAATCGACAAAGCGCGCATAACGGCTGCCGATGAAGCCCCAGGGCAGCCGGAAAGTGGCGACGGCGAGTACGGTGGCGCCGGAAATCACATGCAGCAGGCGGAAGGTTTCGCTCTCCGAAGTCAGCCAGGCGACGATGAAGCCGCCGACCATCAGCCAGTGGCCGAGGCGAACCGGCCAGTCCCAGACGAGTATCTTTTGCATGGTTTATCTCCGAAGTTCGCGAATCAGGATGTCGTGCTCGCTGTAGTTGCCCTCGGCGGCGCCACGATGGCAGGCTTCGCAGTTGGCCGCCGATTTGATGCGCGGGTCTTTCCAGTATTTCGCCGGAATGTCGCGGTGCTTGCGAACGAAGCGGGCGGTCTGGCTGATCCGTGGCGGTTCGCCGGCACTGCCGAGCTTGCCGGCATTGCCCGCGTTGCGTTCGAGGAAGTTGGCGATTTCCTGCCCTGCCGGGCCGTCGACCGTGGCATCCGTGCCGAAGTGGTCCTTCAGGCCGGCCATCGTTCGCCGCCAGTCATTCGCCGAAAGCAGCGCGGGTTGATAGGCCATGTGGCAACTGCCGCATTCGGCCTGGTAGCCGGCTGGCGCATTTGCCGGGAGCGGCACGCGGTCGGCGAGCGCCGGGAGGGCAGTGCCGAGGAGCAGGATGATGGAGATGCGTTTCATGTCAGCGTGCCTCGCTCATGGTGGTGACGAAATCGGCCTTCTC
>DAOMFF010000290.1:0-2415 GCA_035429665.1 Azonexus sp. | reverse complement strand
TCGTCCTCGGTTCCGGCTGGCCCGGCATCCTGCTGCACGAAGCGGTCGGCCACGGCCTCGAGGGCGACTTCAACCGCAAGGGCAGTTCGACCTTCAGCGGCCGCATCGGCCAGCGTGTCGCCGCCAAGGGGGTCACCGTCATCGACGACGGCACCATCGCCGACCGCCGCGGCTCGCTGAACATCGACGACGAAGGCAACCCGACGCAGCGCACCGTGCTGATCGAGGACGGCATCCTCCGCGGCTACATGCAGGACAGCCTGAACGCCCGCCTGATGGGCGTCGCCCCGACCGGCAACGGGCGCCGCGAATCCTTCGCCCACCTGCCGCTGCCGCGCATGACCAACACCATGATGCTGGCCGGCGAGCACGATCCGCAGGAAATCATCGCCTCGGTCAAGAAGGGCATCTACGCCGCCAATTTCGGCGGCGGCCAGGTCGACATCACCAGCGGCAAGTTCGTCTTCTCGATGAGCGAGGCCTACATGATCGAGGATGGCAAGATCACCCGGCCGATCAAGGGAGCGACGCTGATCGGCAACGGCCCCGACGCCATGACCCGCGTCTCGATTATCGGCAACGACCTCCGGCTCGACCCCGGCGTCGGCACCTGCGGCAAGGACGGGCAGAGCGTGCCGGTAGGCGTCGGTCAGCCGACGCTGCGCATCGATGGACTAACGGTAGGGGGTACGGCATAATGCCTAGCTATTTTGGCGGAGGCATTCATGCGTGCATGGATCATGGTGTTGGGGGTCATGGCATTCGCCGGTGCGGCGTTTGCCCAGAACGCCCAGCAGGATAAGCTCAAGGGGATTCAGGCGGAACCCGCCGCACTGAAATCCGCGGTCGACGCAGGCAGGAAGGTGACTTTCATCTGTGTCAACTGTCATGGTGAAGAAGGCGTCAGCAAGATCCCGGAAGTGCCTAACCTGGCGGGCCAGAACCCGGCGTACCTGCTCGAGCAGATCCGCAAGTTCGGCAACGGCGAGCGCGTCAACCCGTTCATGCAGGGCCTCATCAAGGTGCTCAAGGAGGAGGAACGGATCAACATCGCGTTGTTCTACGGCAGCTTCAATGTGCTGCCTGGGAAGGCCGATGCTTCCCAGGTGGCGCGCGGCAAGGAACTGTTTGCCAAGCTGTGCGTCCGCTGCCATGGCGAACAGGCGCGCGGGGACACAACGATCGCGCGCCTTGCCGGCCAGAAGGTGCCCTATCTGCAAACCTCGATCATGCGCTACCGCGACAATACCGGCGTCCGTAACAATCAGCTGATGTCGATCGCAACGGCCACATTGAAGAACGATGACGTCAAGGCAGTCGCCAACTACCTGACGCAGTTGCCCTGACTCGGGGCGGCATTTTCTGCATGCCGGTCGGCAAAATTGACCGATGTCATGGTTCCATCCGCTGCCCGCGGTTAGGTTCACGCTTCGGGGATAAAGCACTGGAGGAACCATGAAAGCCCTTTTTGGACTGCTGCTTGCTCTCGTCCTGAGCATTCCGGGCGGTGAAGCGCTGGCGCAGATCACTGATCTCAATTCGGCGATCAACAAGGCGGGCCGTCAGCGCATGCTCTCGCAGCGCATGGCCAAGGCCTATTTCCAGATTGGCCAGCAGGTTGAGGTCGACCGCAGCAAGAAGGTTCTCGACGCTTCGGTGGCGCTGTTCGACCGCCAGTTGGTCGAATTGAAGAATTTCGCCCCGACCCCCGAGATCAAGGACAATTACCTCAAGCTCGAGAAATCCTGGCTGGAATACAAGGATCTTCTGGTCGGCGCCCAGCCTTCCCAGGACAACGGGCGCAAGGTTCTCGATCTCTCCGAACAGGTGCTTTCACTCGCCCACCAGGGGACGGTCCAGCTCGAGAAGCAGTCAGCCTCGAGCGCGGGGCGACTGGTCAATGTTTCCGGTCGCCAGCGCATGTTGTCGCAGCGCATGGCCAAGTTCTACCAGGCGATTGCCTGGGGCGTCGGCAACGAAAAGAGTCCCGGCGAACTCGAAAAATCCCGCAAGGAGTTCGCGGCGGCCCATCAGGAACTCGCCGCGGCGCCATCCAATACCCAGCAAATCAAGGAAAGCCTCGATCTCGTCCAGCAGCAGTGGATCTTCTTCGAGAGCGCGCTGAACCAGAAGGCCGGTCCCGACAAGCGCCCGCAGACAGCGGTGGCAACGACGAGCGAACGCATCCTCGCGGAAATGGAAACTGTCGTCGGTCTTTACGAAAAACTCAAGTAACCGCCCGGATCCGCCTTATCGGGCCTTTCCGGGGCAGACCTTGCCTTGGCCTGTGGGTGCCGGCCCAATTGAAGGCCTCAGGCGAGTGGAGTTTCTCACCGGAGGCCCTCTTCGAACAAGCGGAACGGTTCGTGTAGGCTGCCTGAACCTATTTCAGCTTCTCGATACCGAGCATCCTGA
>DAOMFF010000289.1:0-2422 GCA_035429665.1 Azonexus sp. | reverse complement strand
CCACCGCCGCCAAGATTTCCGGTTCGCGCTTTTCGCTGCTCAAGGGCGGCATCGCCCGCCTGCATCGCGCGCTCGCCCAGTTCATGCTCGACACGCACACCACCGAGCATGGCTACACCGAGGTCTATGCGCCGTACTTGGTCAATGCGGCCAGCCTGTTCGGCACCGGCCAGTTGCCCAAGTTCGAGGAAGACCTGTTCCGGGTGCCGCGCGGCGAGCAGGAACCGCTCTACCTGATCCCCACCGCCGAAGTGCCGGTGACCAACATCGTCCGCGATGAAATCCTCGCCGCCGAGGCGCTGCCGCTCAAGTTCGTCTGCCACACGCCATGCTTCCGCTCGGAAGCCGGTTCGGGCGGGCGCGACGTGCGCGGCATGATCCGCCAGCACCAGTTCGACAAGGTCGAGCTGGTGCAAATCGTCCATCCCGAGCAGTCGACCGCAGCGCACGAGGAACTGACGCGCCACGCCGAAGTCATCCTCGAAACGCTGGAACTACCCTACCGCCGTGTCGTGTTGTGCACCGGCGACATGGGTTTTTCCAGCCAGAAGACCTACGATCTCGAAGTCTGGCTGCCGGCGCAGAACGCCTATCGCGAGATTTCGTCGTGCTCGAATTTCGGCGCGTTCCAGGCCCGGCGCATGCAGGCGCGTTTCCGCAACGACAGGAACAAGACAGAACTGTGCCATACGCTGAACGGGTCCGGCCTGGCGGTCGGTCGCACGCTGGTGGCGATCCTCGAAAACAACCAGCAAGCCGATGGCAGCGTCACCATTCCCGCCGCGCTGCGTCCGTACATGGGTGGGCTGGACAAGCTCAGTGCGTGACCTTGAGGCCGGGGCCGCCCTGCATGCCGACCATGATCTCGACGCGCGTTGACACCGTCTGGTAAGGCGGCTGATTGCGCACGAGAATGTCGTAGTAGGCGCGGATGTTCTCGACCAGCAGCACGGCCTCGCCGCCGCGCGCGCGGCCTGACTTGACCCGTTCGTAGTATTTGCGCTGGGCCAGCAGGGGCAGTATCTGCTTCATTTCGTACCATGCCGCCGCATCGGCGCCCTGCAGTTTCGCCAGCGCCCGCGCCGCATTGAAATTGCCAGGGCCGATGTTGTACGAGGCGAGCGCCAGCCAGGTGCGATCAGGTTCGGGGACATCCTCGGGTTGCATGTCCTTGAGCAGGTTCAGGTAGCGCGCGCCGCCGATGATGCTCTCGCGGACATCCAGGCGGTTGCCAATGCCGAGGCGGTCCGCGGTTTCCTCGGTGAGCATCATGATGCCACGCACGCCGGTCGGGCTGGTGGCTTGCGGATCCCAGTTCGACTCGTGGTAGGCGACCGCGGCGATCAGGCGCCAGTCGATTCCGGAAACCGTCTGAGCCGACTGGAAGTGCCTTTTCAGCTTGGGCAGCACGGTTTCCATGCGACCCAGGAAGCTCACGATATCCGCCTGCTTGAGACGGCGCACATGCCCGAAATAGCGGTCCTCGATCTTCAGCAGGGTGCCGTCGCGCTGTGCCCGCTCGACGAAGGCGCTGACCCGCGCCAGCAACTCGGCGTTGGGGTGGGTTCCCAACCGCCAGACGACCGGGTGATTCCCGTCGAGTTCCAGCGTCGCCTGCAGGGAAGGAACGAACTGCGCGGCAATCTGGGTCAGCGTCGAATCGATGGCGACCAGTTCGATCTTCCGTTTGCCAAGCGCTTCGAGCAGGCTGAAGAAATCGCCGTCCTTGTATTCGCTAACCTGCAGGTCGGGTATCCGATTCTGGAGTTCGCGCAGTGTGGCCAGTTGCCGGGAGCCGGGCATCGCGACCACCGTTCGCCCGCGCAGATCGCCCATGTCGTCGAGCGGTAGTGACGCTTCATGCTGAAGGAGCACATCACTGGTCTGCAATATTGGCGGCGTCGATTTTTCGCGGGTGTCCGCGGGCAGGGGCAGCCACGCCGCGGCAAGATGGGCCTTGCCGGCATCGAGCACGGCGTCGATTTCGTCCGGCGGCACGACCTCATATGTCACCCCGACCCCGAGTTCCTGGGCGAAAGCCTCGATCAGATCGTGCTCGAGGCCGACAACGGCTCCCTTGTCGTCCAGGTAGTAGGTCAGTGGCCCCGTACCGATGACGACGATCAGATCATGCTGGGCCGGCGTCGGGAAGGGCAACGGCCGCTTCAGGTCCAACGGTGCTGCCTGCTCGCCGCATCCCACGAAGAGCAGGGAAAGCAGCCCGATCAGTATCGTCTTGAACCAGCGCATTCCCAGTTTTGTGCTATTATCTCGCCCGCTCCGGAGAGGTACCGAAGTGGCCATAACGGCGCCGACTCGAAATCGGATGGTCAGAGAAATCTGGCACATGGGTTCGAATCCCATCCTCTCCGCCAACAATAATCATCAAGCCCTTGGTTTTCAAGGGCTTTTTCTATTTTAG
>DAOMFF010000288.1:0-2452 GCA_035429665.1 Azonexus sp. | reverse complement strand
CCGCGTATCACGAGGTTTCGCACCGGATGGCCGAAGGCGGGGGCGATCACGATGCGCTGCTGGCGCGGATGGAAACCCTGCAGCACGAACTCGAGGCCTGCGGCGCATGGACCTACGAGGCGCAGGCGGAGAAGGTCATCGACCGTTTCGGTCTCGACCCGGAAGCCAGTGTCGGCAGCCTTTCCGGCGGCCAGAAGAAACGCCTGGCGCTGGCCCAGGCGCTGGCCGTCACGCCGGAGGTGCTGCTGCTCGACGAGCCGACCAACCATCTCGACATCGCCGCCATCGAATGGCTGGAGAGCATGCTGATCGAGAGCGGCGTCACGCTGCTCTTCATCACCCATGACCGGGCCTTCCTCGAGCGCGTGTGCACGCGCATCGTCGAACTCGATCGCGGCAAGCTGGCCAGTTTTCCCGGCAGCTTCAGCGACTATCAGCGGCGCAAGGAACTGCTGCTGCATGAGGAGGCGCTGGCCAACGCGCGCGCCGACAAGCTGCTCAAGGAAGAAGAGGTGTGGATCCGCAAGGGCGTCGAGGCGCGGCGAACGCGGGCGGTGTTCCGGGTGCAGCGCCTCGACAAGCTGCGCGCCGAACGCCAAGCGCGGCGCGAACGCCTGGGCAAGGTTCATCTACAGCTCGATGCCGGCGACCGCAGTGGCAAGCTGGTCGCCGAACTGGAGCATGTCAGCAAGTCCTACGGTCAACAGCCGGTCGTGCGCGATTTCTCGGCGCGCATCCAGCGCGGCGACAGGATCGGCGTGATCGGCCCGAATGGCGCCGGCAAGACGACGCTGCTGCGCCTGATTCTCGGCGAGCTGAAACCGGACGCGGGCGGCGTCCGGCTGGGAACGAAGATCGACGTCGCCTATTTCGACCAGTTCCGCACCCAGCTCGATCCGGATTCGTCGCTGGTCGATGTCATCTCGCCCGGGTCGGACTTCGTCGACATCGGCGGTGCGCGCAAGCACGTGATCGGCTACCTCGAGGACTTCCTGTTCCGGCCCGAGCGGGCAAGATCGCCGGTCAGTTCGCTGTCCGGCGGCGAGCGCAACCGCCTGCTGCTGGCCCGCCTGTTTGCCAAACCGGCCAACGTGCTGGTTCTCGACGAGCCGACCAACGACCTCGACATCGAAACGCTGGAACTGCTCGAGGAATTGCTCGCCAACTACGACGGGACGCTGTTCCTCGTCAGCCATGACCGGACCTTCCTCGACAACGTGGTGACCCAGACCATCGCCGCCGAGGGCGACGGCTACTGGAAGGAATACGCCGGCGGCTACAGCGACTGGGCGGCCTACAAGGCGAGCGTAGCCAGGGAGGCGGCGAGGCCGAAGGTCGAGACCAGGCCGGTGGTCAAGGCTCCCGAGCCGGCCAGGGCCAGGGGCGACAAGCTGTCGTGGAAGGAGCAGCGCGAGCTTGAGGCGCTGCCGGGCCAGATTGCCGCACTCGAGAGTGAACAGGCCGAACTGACCGGTCGTATCGGGGATGCGGCGATCTACCAGAGCGATCCGCAGGCGGCGCAGAAGGCGGCCGAGCGGCTGGCCATCATCGACGATGAACTGATGGCGCTGCTCGAGCGCTGGGAAGCGCTCGAAGCGCGTGCCGGGAACCCCGCATGAACCGCATGTTCGGACGGAATTCCGGGAATTTTCTCGCTTGAACAAGCCAACCTGACGACGCCGCTGGTCATCCTGATTGCCGGGAGCATCATCCTGACCCTGGCGAATGGCATCCGTCACACCGGCGGCCGCTTCCTGCAGCCGATAACTGCCGACCGCGGCTGGAGCCGTGAAGCCTTCTCGTTCGCCTTCGCGCTGCAGAACCTCATCCGGGGGGGTGACCGTTATTGCCGGCACGGCCAGCGTGCGATAATGCCGGCTGCTCAGTCATTTCCTTGCCGCCATGCGCTACGCCATCATTCCCGTCACTCCCTTCGAGCAGAACTGCACCATCTTCTGGTGCGAAAAGACCCGCCAGGCGGCGGTCATCGACCCGGGGGGCGACATCGAGCGCGTCCTCAACTTCCTCGATCAGGAGAAGCTGACGCTGGCGAAAATACTCGTCACCCACGGCCATATCGACCATGCCGGCGGGGTGGCCGCGCTGGCGGCGCGTACCGGCGTGCCGATTGAGGGGCCGCAGGAGGAAGACCGTTTCTGGATCCAGGGCATGCCCCAGCAAAGCAAGATGTTCGGTGTGTCGAGCGCGCTCAGCTTCGAACCGGACCGCTGGCTGCATGCCGGCGACAAGGTCAATTTCGGCGAAGTCGAACTCGCTGTCCTGCATTGCCCCGGCCACACGCCTGGCCACGTGGTTTTCTACCATGAGCCGAGCCGGCTGGCGCAGGTCGGGGACGTGCTATTCCAGGGGTCGATCGGCCGCACCGACTTCCCCCGTGGCGACTACGACACGCTGATCCGCTCGATCAAGGAGCGCCTGTTCCCGCTCGGCG
>DAOMFF010000287.1:0-2452 GCA_035429665.1 Azonexus sp. | reverse complement strand
ACTCGGGTGCCGATGGTGGCCTGATTGGTCCACTGCTCCATCAGGGTTCGCCACATGTTGCCCTGAATGCCGCGGATGTCCCTGATCGTTCCCGGGTGGGCATACATTGGCAGGTTCTTGTAGGCGGCGGCAAGCGCGTCGTTTCCCAGCCAGTGATCGCCGTGATAATGGGTGTTGACGACGGCGACAACCAGCTTGTTGAACGCTTTCTGCGCCTGCCGGATGGCCATTTCGCCGATCTGCACCGAGGCGCCCGAGTCGACGACGACCAAGCCCTTCGCGGTATTGATGAAGGTGATGTTGCACATCATCCCCTGGTTTTCCGGGGTCGGGAAGCCGTCCGGCGAGAAGATCATCCAGACATGTTTCGACACCTGGCGCAGCGGATGATCCTTGACCATGGGACCGCGCACGAAGTCCTCGACCTCCCTGGCGAACGCGCTCATGGCCTGCCACGGGGCAAATTCGGCGGTGGTCAGGGCGGAAAAGGCGGCAGCGGTGCGCAGAAAATGGCGGCGGTCCATCAGCGTCTCCTGAAACAATTGAGTTCGAATCTTCGCGCCGTTGTCGCGTCGCGTCTACTTTCTTTACGATGGTGCCGGGCGGCGCAGCAGCGGGCAGATTGAAAATACCGCGTAAGCGAATTATTATGAACCGATTTACTGATTCGCGATTTGGTTGGGGGAAAGACAAATGCGTTGCATGCATTTCACTCTGGCGGCGGGGATACTGGGCGCGCTGTTCAGCATGCCGGCACTTGCCGATGCCAAGGCTGATCAGACGCGTGCCGAGGAAATCGTTTCCGGGCGCTGCTTTCTGTGTCACGGCATGGAAGGCGAATCCGCCAGCCCGGTCTTCCCGCGCCTCGCCGGCCAGCATGCCGAGTACCTGGCGCGGCAACTTGGCGACTTCAAGAGCGGCAAGCGCAAGAGCGAGACGATGAAGCCGCAGTCCGAAGAGCTGACGCCGGCCGAGATGAAGGCGCTCGGGGTGTTCTTCGAGAAGAAGAAGGCCAGCGCGAATACGCCGACCGATAGCGAGATCCTGGCGGTCGGGCGCTACATCTTCAGCAAGGGCAATCGCTTCTCGGGCCTCCCGAGTTGCGCTAGCTGCCACGGTGCCAAGGGCTACGGGACGCCGCAGTTGCCGCGTCTGGCGGGTCAGCACCCGCGCTACATCGAGGACCAGTTGAAGCAGTTCAACAAGCGTGAGCGGACCAACGACAACGCGGTGATGCATACCGTGGCGTCGAAGCTCACCGAACTGGAAGCGCACGCCGTCGCCGAGTACATCGCGACACTCGACTGAGCCGGACGGGGCGCAAGAAAAAGGCCGCTGACGCGGCCTTTTTCGTTGGTGCGGCGAAGGCTCAGGCGAGCATGTCGGCCCAGATGTTCTTCGCCCAGCCCATGGCGGCCTTGCCTTCGATCTCGTTACGTGCGGCCGAGACGCCGCCGGCGCCCTTGACCGGCTGCACGACCTTGGTCGCTGCGTCGTACTGATGCACGGAGGCGACGTGGATCGCCTGCTTGGCATCGACGAAGCTGTAGCAGGTGTTCATGACCACCGGCGTCGGGCTCGGCTCCTGGCCGGAGAGCAGGTTGAGGATGGCGGCGGCGCCGAGCTTGGCATGCTGGTTGGCCATGTGCCCGGACTTCGGCATGGTCGGCGCCGGGAAGATGGCGTCGCCGATGACGTGGACGCCCGGCGTGCCGTTGACCTCCATCGACAGCCAGTTGATGTCCACCCAGCGGTTGTTGATCAGCTTGAGCCCCGACTTGGCGGCGATGTCGCCGGCGCGGTGCGGCGGAATCACGTTCAGCACATCGGCCTTGAACTTGTCGAATTCGAGGATGGCGGTGTTGGTCTTGACGTCGACATCCTTCAACTCGCTGTTGTTGCGGTATTCCAGCATGCCCTTGTAGAGGTCTTCCCAGGCCTTGACGAACAGCCCCTTCTTGGAGACCACGTCCTCGTTGGCGTCGAGGATGATGACCTTCGATTTCGGCTTGTTCTGCTTGAAGTAGTTGGCCACCAGGCAGGCGCGCTCGTAGGGTCCGGGCGGGCAGCGGTAGGGGGCCTTGGGAATCGCGATGGCGTAGGTGCCGCCGTCCTTCATGTCTTCCAGCTGCTTGCGCAGGGCGACGGTCTGCGGGCCGGCCTTCCAGGCGTGCAGGATCTTCGCCTGGGCGTCGGCGTTGTTGAGGCCGGGAATCTGGTCCCACATGAAATCGACGCCGGGCGACAGCACCAGGCGGTCGTAGGTCATGGCGCCGCCCGCCTTCAGGGAAATCGAGCGTTTGGCGGCGTCGACCGCAACCACTTCGTCCTGGACGATGCGCACGCCCCACTTGTTCTTCAGGCCGTCGTAGCTGACGGTGATGTCTTCCATGGTCTTGGTGCCGCCGATGACCAGGTTGGAGATCGGGCAGGAGATGAAGGTCGGGTTGCG
>DAOMFF010000286.1:0-2457 GCA_035429665.1 Azonexus sp. | reverse complement strand
ATGGGCGTTCTCGCGGCGCTCGCCAGCGAGAAGCTCGCGGCCAGCGGCGCGCCGGGGCGGGACAGTCGTGCCCTGTGGCAGACCGACCTCATCTCGACGGTTTCCGGCGGCAGCTATGCCGGCTACTTCCTGTATTCGCGGCTGATCCACCTCATGCCGCCGCAGGCCAGTTGCCGCAATGACGTGCCGCCCGCAGAAACCGTCGGGCGTTACGGCGAAACCGTCAGGGGCTATTTTGCCGACTGCATTCCGGCCAGTCTTCTGGAGCAATTCGACTGCCCCGAGGAGGTCAAGGAAATCGAAGCAAGGCGTCGGGGCACACCGCCCGAGCAGGTGTTCTGCCCACCCTACGCCAATGCCGTGCGCGATGCCGATACGGATGCCGGCATCGAAAAACTGAAGCGCGCGCGGCGCTACTGGGATCAGACCCGTCCGGAAACGCTGCACCAGCAGTTCCTGCGCTGCCATCAGGATGTCCTCGACTGGGATAGCTGCGAGTTCGACATCAGCAGCAACGCGGAAGATGTCGACCAGATACGCGGCCTCGGTTCCGGCGCGGCGCTGGCCCTGGTTACCGGAGTTTCGCTGCCGGCCGCGTGGACGGCCAACTTCCTTTTCGACTGGCCGGTCAACCTGTCGCCCTCGCGCGCCGCCTACCGCGACGGGATCGGCATGACCTTCGGTCTGCGTCCGAAGGATGCGCGCGCGATACTTGGCACGACCGAGTGGGCGGTCAACGTCGATGCGGTCTCCGGCGCGAAGGTCACCGACAACCGCTTGATCCCCGACCCCGACAGGCTCGACTTCGCCAGCCTCAAGGCGCTCACCTGCGGCAATTCCAATGATCCGCCGCGCTGGGTGATCAACGCCACCGCCGCCCCCAGCCGCCATCTGCTCGGGTGGCTGAGCCAGAACGACATCGATTTCGACCGGCACATCTTCCGCATGTCGGGAGACCAGCAGTGCGCTGGATCGGTGGGCCCCATCCCGGTCGACCATCGCACCCTGTGGGATCAGGAGGAAGCTGACAACAACCTTTCGCCGCTGCTAACCGCGGTGAATGCTTCCGCCGCCTTCTTCGACTCCAATCAACAGTCATTGGGCCAGCCATGGCGCCTTTTTGCGGGGGTCGGTCTGGAGGCGGGCAACCTGAACTGGGGAATCGACCTGATCAATATGGATGAGAACCATCAGCGGCGGACGAGCAAGGCAAGGGAGAGGCTGCACGAGGCCGCTCCCTTCCCGGTCTATCTCGCCGAGGCGGCCACCGCCGACGCAAGCGGGCATCCGCCGGTTTTCGTTCGCCTGGTCGATGGTGGATCCTCGGACAACCTGGGCGCCTACGGCCCGATCGTCGAGGGCATCAAGGACATCATCGTTTCCGACCATGCGCAGGACCAGAACGGCGCGATGGCGGACCTCTGCTATCTGCGCAATGAACTCCTGCTGCGCCGCGGCCTGCATCTTCACGTTCCGGGTCTCGAGCAATGGCCGCGGGGTTGCCTGAACGGGAGCAGCAGCGGAGACAGCAATGCAGGCGCTAACGCCATCAAACTCGCTGAAAAACTGGATTCAATGCAGAAATCGAGCGAGACGGCGGTCACGCCGGAATTCTTTTACCCGATCTGGGCTTGGCCCTATCCCTTCCTGGCCGGCTGCGTCAGTGGCGACCGCGACCCGGCCAGTTGTCTTGGCGACCCGCCCACCCGGCTGTGGATCGTCAAGCCGGCTTTCGATTATCCCTACTGGCTGCGGGCGCAAACCCGCTGCCTGAACGAGCCCGACCCGGACGACCCGTCGTGCACCTGGTCGACCCCGCAACAACGCGCGAACCGGTCCGTCGCGGCCTGTGGCGCCAATGACGAACTGCCCTGCGAGACCTCCGCGGTCTTGCTGCGCAGGAATCGCTATCTGCGGGACGTTTCCGCCTTCGCCACGCCCGAATTTCCCCAGGGATCGACCGTCCAGATGACTTTCAATTCCAGCGGCAACGTCTATGGCGCGTACCGCGAGCTGGCTCATCATTACACGCGACAGGCGATCAGGGCCATCGATCAGGTGCGCGCCGACCCGGACGGGAAAGCCTTCGGGCGCATCGTGCGCTGGCAGGGCTGCCACCCGATCAAGGGCAGCGCCGAACTCCGCGATCTCGAGTTCCTGCCTGCGTGGACCGACATCAGGCTGCCGGGTTGGGGAAATCGCGAACGCGACGCGGCGCGGCAGGGAGTCGGCAAGGTCGATGTGGAAGCCTGGGTCGGAGAAGTTTCCGGATGCCCGCCGCGGATGTCGGCAGCTTCCAGCGCGTGAACCAGGCGAACGGACCGGCTATGCCACCTCGCGCGCCTCTTCGAAGCGCAGGTTCGGGAACTTCTCCTTGACCATGTTCAGGTAGACGTTATTCGGCGCCAGGTAAACCGGGTCGTCGGCACCGTCGAGCGCGACGTTGGCGCTGTAGCG
>DAOMFF010000285.1:0-2464 GCA_035429665.1 Azonexus sp. | reverse complement strand
TTGAGATCGTTGAAGACCTTCATCCAGAACTTGGCGCCTTCGGTGTTCTCGATCCACAGCCCGAGGATGTCGCGGGTGCCATCGGGCAATACACCCAGCGCCAGATAGATCGCCTTGTTGCGGACTACCGCATCCTCGCGAATCTTGACGCGCAGGGCATCGAAGAAGACAACCGGATACATGGACTCCAGCGGCCGCGATTGCCAGGCGGTGACCTCGGCCATGACGGCATCGGTGACCGAACTGATGAAGTCCGGTGAAACCTCGGTGCCGTACTGTTCGGCCAGGAAGCCTTGAATCTCGCGCACTGTCATGCCGCGGGCGTACATGGCGACGATCTTATCGTCGAAACCGGTGAAGCGCCGTTCGTGCTTGGGGATGAGCAGCGGCTCGAAGCTGCTCTGCCGGTCGCGCGGAACGTCGATCCGCAGCGGCCCGTCTTCGGTCAGCACGGTCTTGCCGCTGGCGCCGTTGCGGTGATTGCCGGCTTCGTCAGGCTTGTCAGCGCCGAGCGAGTAGCCCAGGTGGTGGCTGAGTTCGGCACCCAGGATGCGTTCGATCAACGCCTTCTTGAAGGCCATTGAGGCAGCATTCACCGCTTCGGCGTCCATCGGGCCACTAACCATCTGGTCAATGAGTTCTTTGGGAATGCTGGGTAGCACCGCTACCGGCTTCTTCTTGCTCGTCTTGCTTGGCATACATGCTCCTTGGCGACATGTTATGCCTCACACACAAAATTTCTGACAGGCTCAGGAGTCCTCCAGCAGGGTTCAATGGGCCTGCGACAGTGTCAATGGTAGCCTTCCGCTACGTCAATGCAACACCACAATCGAAGCCTGCTGCCGTCGTTCAGGCCAGCAAGCCAATGTCCCCAGTTGCTGCCAAGACCGCCGACCCCGCTGTTACGCAGGATGCCGAAACTGCAAAGGTGGTTCATTTGCTCACTGATACTGGTTTTCCTCTTGTTGGCAACCCCGTTCGATTCAAGCAGCAATGCTTCCGTACCTTCTACGAAGCCAGAGGGACAGGGGGTAGGCTAACCCAGGTTGTTTGCGATTCGGGCGCGTGCAGGCTCAGAACCATTTACGATTGAGGTTCTGCGGGTCGTAACCCGGCGAATCAGCCGCCCAAAACGAATCTGCCCTCGAAAAAGCCGAGGGCAGATTCGCTTCCAAAATCCATCCAGCGGAGTTCAGCCGTTGGCGTCCGCTTTTTCCTTCGCTGCCGGCTTCTTGGCCGGCGTCTTCTTCTCGAACTCAAAGCCGACCTTGCCGTCCTGAACGACGAGGAATGCCGAGAACTTGCGCTTGGTGCGGTTGGAGACGAAGCCCTTGAGCAGGTCGGTGCGGCTGGCAGCGAGGAGTTTCTGCATCTGCGCCGGCTCGACCGGCTGCTGCAGGATGACCTTGCCGGAGCGGAAGTCGCAGGATTTCGCTGCGCCGATGGCCTTTTCGCAGGTGTAGGTGTTGCCATTGTCGTACACGCCGGCGCCGCATTTCGGGCACTTGCCCAGGCTTTCCTGCCCGGAAAAGTCGACCGGTTCGGCCTCGGCCGCGTCGGTCCTTTCCTGGCCGAAATCGAATTGCGGTTCCATCCCGTCGTTGAGCTTGATGGTGGCGGTGAAGCTGCGGCCCATCTTGTTGCGGAAGCCGGTCAGCGGGCCGATCTGCTTTTCGGTAAGCAGGGTGTCGATCTCGGCCGGCTCGAACTGGCGGCCGGCGACGATCTTCCACAGCGCGTAATCGCAGTCGCTGCACTGGAATTTCTTGTAGGTCTCGCGGATAAGACCACCGCACTTGGGGCAGTGGGCGTTGAGCAGGCCGAAGTCGCCGGGGATGGTGTCGCTGTCGTAGGTCTTGGCGCGCTCCACAATATGGCGGGTCATCTCGGCGATCTCGCGCATGAATTCGGCGCGCGTGAATTCGCCCTTCTCGATGCGGCCGAGTTTGTGTTCCCACTCGCCGGTCAGTTCCGGCTGGGTCAGTTCGCTGACGCCGAGTCCGTTCAACAATGTCATCAGCGAGAAGGCCTTGGCGGTCGGGATCAGCTCGCGGCCTTCGCGGTGCATGTACTGCTCGCCGATCAGGTTCTCGATGATCTGGGCGCGCGTCGCCGGGGTGCCGAGGCCACGGCCGGCCATCGCCGCCTTCAGTTCCTCGTCGTCGACCATCTTGCCGGCGCCTTCCATGGCCGAGAGCAGGGTCGCTTCGGAGTAGCGTGACGGCGGCTTGGTCTCGTTGGCCTTGACGGTGACTTCCTCGGTTTTGACCTTCTCGTCGGCGTCGACCGCAACCAGGTTGCCTTCGTCGCCCTGGCTCTCCTTGCCATGTACGGCGAGCCAGCCGGGGTTGACCAGCACCTTGCCTTCGGTCTTGAAGGGATGACCTTCGACACGGGTGATGCGGGTGGTGACCAGATATTCGGCGGCCGGGAAAAAGACGGACAGGAAGCGGCGGACGACGAA
>DAOMFF010000284.1:0-2465 GCA_035429665.1 Azonexus sp. | reverse complement strand
TGCAACGACGGCGCTGTCCTCCACGACTGGGCGCTGGCCGGACAGGGGCTGGCCTGGCGTTCGCTGTGGGAGGTCGGGCAGGATCTGAAGGAAGGACGCCTGACCTCGGTGCTCGATGCCTGGCAGGCGCCGCCGATGGGCATCTATGCCGTCTTCCCACAACGCCGCCACCTGCCGTTGCGCGTGCGCCTGTTCATCGACCTGCTGAAGGAAACCTACGGTCGGCCGGGTTATTGGGAGTTGAAGTGAAAATGGCATGAAAAAGCCGGTCTACCGCATCCTCGGCCTGTTGTCGGTCGCGCTGGGCGTGGTTGGCGCCATTCTGCCCATCCTGCCGACGACGCCATTCCTGCTTCTGGCCGCCTATTTCTTCGCGCGTTCGCACCCGGAGTGGGAGGCCAGATTGCTGGCCCACCCCAAGGCGGGCCCGGCTATCCGCGCCTGGCGCGACCATGGCGCGATTCCGCTGGCCGCCAAACGCCTGGCGACGCTGTTGCTGGCGATCAGTGTCGTCGGCGGCTGGCTCACCTTGCCGGAGCCGTGGGTTTTCGTGCCGCCTGTTACCGGTGTCATCGTGCTCGCCTGGATGTGGACGCGGCCCAGTATCTGAACGCTAGGCCGCCAGCGCGCGGGTGATCGCCCGCCACGCTTCGAGCTTTCTTTCGAAGGACAGGCCGGCGTGGGCCGGGCTGGTTGACGGCAGTCGGGCGAATCCGATCTGCGGCTCGGCCATGGTGAGCTTGATGTGTCGCCGGAAGCAGCTTTCCGCCTTGGCGCCATTGAAGAAGACGTGGTGGATCTCGGCGTGGGCGGCGAGGAAACCGGGCAGGTCGTTGGCCACCAGCGAATCGTCGGCGATGGCGGAATCGAGGCTGCCCGGGCGGTGACAGGAATCGAGAATGTCCCACACGGCAATTCCCGCGACCTTCAGGGCGTCGACCCTGGCCGGGTAATCCCGAGAGGCGTCGAAGTCGAGCAGGGATCCCATGATCGGCCAGAAGGCGTTGCGCGGATGTGCGTAATACTGACCGGCCGCCAGCGATGCCCGCCCCGGCATGCTGCCGAGGATCAGGATGCGGGCATCGGGCGAGGCGATCGGGGGAAAGCAGCGCGCCTGGTCGGACATTCCTCAGCCGGAACTGAAAAAGGCCCGACGCCCGTCACGCATTCGATCGGTTTCAGCGCACGGAATCCTGTACCGACCGGAACTGGCGCACCCACGGCCGGTTGGCGCGCAACTCGGGCGGCAGTGCGGCGATGGCGGCGCGTGCTTCGGTCATCGTGCCAAATACGCCGAAGAACAGGTTGTAGCGCTCGCGCTGTTCGTGCTCGGTTACGGAAAAGGCCAGCGAGTTGAGCGCCAGTTGCTCGACATTGCGGTCGATGAAGCGCGCCATGTCGGCTTGGCTGGGGGAGGTCACCAGCTGCACGGTGTATGCCTTGGGGTTCTGCTGGAGCAACCAGCGGCTGTCATGGAGCACCGCGGCGCCGGCGGCGCCCTGCATGCCCAGCTTGCGCACCGTGGCGCGCAGGTCGCCGAGACTCTTCTCCAGACCGGAAACCTTGCCCGAGACCTGGTCGATGCGCGCTTGCTGTTGAGAATCGGTCGCCTGTTGGGCGGCCTCCCGCGCCGAGAGCCCGGCCACCTGGCTGCCGATCTCGGTGATCCGCGCCTGATTCTGTGCGATCGCCGATTCACTGCTGGCGGGGGCGAAGGCCGGCACCCACTTGACCATGGCGAAGCCCGTCACGGTCAACAGCAGCACGGCGGCGATGCCGAGATGCGTCCGTTTGAACCTGTTCCCGGTGTCGACCCGGTGGTCCGCCAGCCCCGTGGCGACATTGCCGATGGCGTCGTCGAGCCGCCGCGTCTCGGTCTGCAAGACCCAGACGAGGCGCTGCAAGTCCTGGAATTCGGCATAGTGCTCGCGCTGCAGGGCGTCCAAACCGTCAAGGCGGGCCTCGACGATCGCGTGTTGTCTTTCCGCTTCCTCGCGAACTGCCTCGATGCGGTTCTTGTTGCCGCGTGTCGCCGTATCCAGCAACTCGCAGGTGATGTCAAACTGATCCAGGCGCGCGTGCTGTTCGGCGAGAATTCGCTCCTGCGCCTTGAACAGGCCTTCCAGCGAACCGATGCCGGCATCGAGTCGCGCTACGTCCGCGCTGATGCGTGCGTTGTTGCTGGCGAGGCGGGTGTCCCAGCGCTGCTCGCTGTCGGCCAGCCACGCCCGCGTTTCGCCGCGAATCGTGTCAATCCGTTGTTCTGCAGCGGCGGCATGTCCGGCCAACGCCAGGGTCTGCTGCTGCAAATCGGCGCCGAGCTGGTGTACCTGGGTCGATATCGTGCCGCCGGACTGGCGCATTTCGGCCAGTTCGCTGTCGATCCGGCGATTGTTCTCGGCATAGAGCGCGGTCAACTCGTCATAGTCGCGCAGCACACGGTCAAGCTGCGCGTTGATTTCCTT
>DAOMFF010000283.1:0-2489 GCA_035429665.1 Azonexus sp. | reverse complement strand
AGGTCTTTTTCACGACATTAAACATAATTTCCTTTCACTCTCATCACAATGAACAGCTAACAACGACAACAACAAATGAAAAAAGCGGCCGGGAATAATCCGGGCCGCTCTCTCGAACGCTTCGGTCAGGCTTATTTCCGCAGACCGAGGCGGGTAATCAGGGTACGGTAGGAATCGACGTTCTTGCCCTTGAGGTAGTCCAGCAGCTTGCGGCGCTGGCTGACCAGCCGCAGAAGACCGCGACGGGAGTGGTGATCCTTCTTGTGCTCCTTGAAATGCGGAGTCAGATCGTTGATGCGGGCGGTGAGCAGCGCAACCTGGACCTCCGGGGAACCGGTGTCGCCCTTGGCGCGCTGAAAATCGGCGACGATGCCGGCCTTGGATTCAGTGGTCATTGCCATTTCAAACTCTCTTTCTTGGTTACGACGCAGCCCCAGTTTGATAGAGCCGGCGCCAGATCGGGACATTCCCTCCTGTTGGCAAAGGAAGGCATAGCATTTTACCAGATCAGAACGTCAGTTGCACCAGTCTTCTTGGCCACAAACGGCCATCCGGCGCCGGTTCGCCGACACCGATCAGCGTGCCGTCGACGTAGATGCGGACCTTTCCGCTCAGTCCGGCCGGGAGATCGACCGGGTTCCCGTGACGAAAGCGCTCTGCCGCCTTGCCTTCGAGTGTCGCCGACGGCAGGCTGCGCAGCAAGGCATCGACCGGCTGCAGGCAACTTGCCCGCCCCGCTTCGTCGAGAGACTCGAGATGCGCCAGCGTCACGGCAGCGCCCAGATCGAGATCGCCAACCCTGGTCCGGCGCAGGCCCGCCAGGTGAGCGCCACAGCCGAGCGCTCGCCCGATGTCGGCGGCCAGCACGCGAATGTAGGTACCCTTGCTGCATGCAATCCGCAAGGTCAGGCTGTCACCGCCAAAGCTCAGGCAGTCGATGGCATGGATGGTGACCATGCGCGACTCCCGCTCGACTTCGATTCCCTGGCGCGCGAGTTCGTACAATGGCCGGCCATTGCGCTTGAGCGCCGAGTGCATCGGCGGGATCTGCCGGATGGCGCCAGTGAATTGCCGCAAGACCCTGAATATATAGTCCTTGGAGACGTCGACCGTGGCAGTCGCGATCACCGTGCCTTCGGCATCGCCGGTATCGGTGCAGATGCCCAGCCTGACCACGGCCTCGTAGGTCTTGTCGGCGTCGAGCAGATCAGCCGAAAACTTGGTCGCCTCGCCGAAACACAACGGCAGCAGGCCAGTCGCCAGCGGGTCGAGAGTCCCGGTGTGCCCGCCCTTGGCCGCCGAAAACAGGCGACGCGCCTTCTGCAAGGCATCGTTGGAAGTCAGACCGAGAGGCTTGTCGAGCAGAAGGACACCATCGACCTGCTTCCAGGCCTTCCTGACTTGCATGCGAACCCTACTCGTCAGGCGTCTGGTCGCTTAACGCGTTGGCCTGATCGATCAGGTGCGAGAGACTGATGCCGTGCGCAATCGAATTGTCGTAGACAAAATGTAGCTCGGGCAGCGTGTGGATGTGAATCCGCCGCCCAAGTTCACGGCGCAGAAAGCCCGACGCGCGCTTGAGGCCACGTTCAACTTCGTCCAGATGCTCGTCGTCGAGCGTCGTGAAGAAGATTTTCGCGTGCGCGTAATCCGGTGTCAGTTCCACCGCCGTCAGGCTGATCATGCCGACCCGCGGATCCTTCAGTTCGCTGCGAATCAGATCGGCGAGGTCGCGACGCACCTGCTCGGCGACCCGATCGCTGCGCTGAAAGTCAGCTTTCTTCATTTCAATGTGCGTGCTACTTCCTGGATTTCGTAGACTTCCAACTGGTCACCTTCCTGGATATCGTTGTTGTTCTTGAGCGACAAGCCACATTCGAAATTGCTGCGCACTTCCTTGACGTCATCCTTGAAGCGCTTGAGCGAGTCGAGCTCGCCGTCCCACACCACAACGTGCTTGCGCAGCAGACGGACTCGCGAAGTACGCTTGACGACGCCTTCCAGCACGTAGCAACCGGCAATCGCGCCAACCTTGGAGACATGGAAGACCTGGCGAATCTCGACCTGGCCGGTAATCTGCTCACGCTTCTCCGGCGACAGCATGCCGGACAGCGCGGCCTTAACCTCGTCGACCGCATCGTAGATCACGTTGTAGTAACGGATGTCGACACCGAAAGTCTCGGCCAGCTTGCGCGAATTGGCATCGGCCCGGGTATTGAAGCCGATGATGACCGCATTGGAAGCCTGCGCCAGATTGACATCGGACTCGCTGATGCCACCAACGGCGCCATGAATGATCTGTACCCGGACTTCGTCGTTCGACAGCTTGGCCAGCGTCTGTACCAGCGCTTCCTGCGAACCCTGCACGTCGGCCTTGACGATGAGCGGCAAGGTCTTGACCTCGCCTTCCTTCATCTGCTCGAACATGTTCTCGAGCTTGGCCGCCTGCTGCTTGGCCAGCTTGACGTCGCGGAACTTGCCCTGACGGA
>DAOMFF010000282.1:0-2501 GCA_035429665.1 Azonexus sp. | reverse complement strand
TGGCCCTTGACGTACATGCACTGGATGTAGGCATGGTTGTACTGGCGCTGGGTGCCATAGCCAGAGGCATAGGCTGAATTCGCGCCATAGGCGCTGCCGCCCACCAGACCGACTCCGGCGCCGACCGCGGCGCCCTGGCTGCCACCGATCGCCGCGCCGGCCAGCGCACCGACGGCGGTGCCGACCACGGCACTGCCGACAGCGGCCTGGTTCGCCGCGTCCTGGGCGGTAACACCGCCGATCTGATAATAGGCGTACTGACGGCACTCGTTGTCATCGAAGCGGAACCGGTCCATCGTCGCGCCCCGACCGGGCATCACCAAGGCGGTCGGCCCGGTCGGCATGACCACGCACGCGCCAAGGGATAGGGCGCCGGCCACCAAACCAAGGCGGGACAGGAAGGTGTTCTGAAATCTCATGGCCTATCGCCCCGGTTGCGGCAGAACCGTCTGCCATCCGCCCGGACATTCCTTCACGTAAGGGTAATACCGGTTCGAACCCCGGCAGAAATACCAGTATCCCTGCTCGGGCGTCCGCGCCTGGTCGACGGCGCCGGTGCTCTGCTCGATATAGACCTGGGGCTCCGGCGGTTGTACGACGACCACAGGCGCAGGCGAGTAGAACGGGTCACCATAAAGGTACGGCCCCGGATAATAGGGCCCGGGATAAAATGCCCGCGGATAGTAGTACGGGCGCGGGTAGCCCGGACCCCAGTAGGGGCCTGGGCCGACATAGACGCCGACTCTTCCGTAGACACGCCTGTCCGCCCAAGAATCGCCGATTCCGGCCACCAGCAATGCCGCGAGAACGAACAGAAGTTTTTGCGCTTTCATCGAACCACCTTCGATGCATTCCGTCATGCACCCGCTTGTACGATAGACAATATTTCGGCGGGCGACTGCGACAAATTGCTACAAGATGTAAGCGGCTACGGCGTGACGATCAGAGCAGTTTCATCTTTTTCGCCATTTCGTGCAGTTCACCGCGGAAATCGGGATGGGCGATACCGATCAGGGCCTGACAGCGCTGCTTGGCGCTCTTGCCGCGCAACTGCGCGACACCATACTCGGTGACCACATAGTTGATGTCGTTCTTGCCGGTCGACACATGCGTGCCCGGCTGGAGCGTTGGCACGATGCGCGAAATGGTGTCGTTCTTGGCGGTCGACGGCAGGACGATGAAGGACTTGCCGCCGTTGGAGCGGTTGGCGGCACGGACGAAATCGGATTGGCCGCCGGTGCCCGAATACGGCGTGTAACCGAGACTCTCCGACCCGCACTGCCCCATGAAATCGACCTGCATCGTCGCGTTGATCGCATGCAGGTTGTCGTTCTGGCCGGCCAGGAAGGGATCGTTGGTGAAATCGACCGGATGCATCTCGAGCGCCGGGTTGCGGTTCATGAACTGGTAGAGCTTCTTCGAGCCGAGCGCGAAGGTCGCCAACATCTTGCCTTGGTGGTAGTTCTTCCTGCGGTTGGTGATGACGCCGGCCTCAACCAGCGTCATGATGCCGTCGCCAACCATCTCAGTATGGATGCCCAGGTCGCGCTTGTCGGTGAGCTGCATGACCACCGCATCGGGGATGCCGCCGTAGCCGATCTGCAGCGTCGCGCCGTCGGGAATCATGTCGGCGACGTACTTGCCGATGGCTTCCTGCACGGGACCGATCTTGGGCAACCCGACCTCGAAGATCGGATCGTCGCTCTCGCAGAGCGCGGCAACCCGGCTGATATGGACATGGCAATCGCCATTGGCGAAGGGCACGTTGGAATTGACCTCGAGGACCACGGCGCGCGCCCTCTCGATGGCAGCCATGGTGTAGTCGGTACCCAGCGAGAGCGAGAAATAGCCGTGCTCGTCCATCGGCGAGGCCATTGTGAAGACGACATCGGCCGGGATCAGGTTGCGCGAGATCAGCCCCGGCAACTCGGAGAAGTACGCCGGGATGTAGTCGATCCAGCCTTCCTGGCCGCCGGGACGCGAGGCGCCGCTGAAGAAATAGGCCTCGTGGCGGACATTCTCGATCGTTTCCTGATCGAAATAACCGAACTTGCGCAGCGCCAGGATCTGCGCGACCTTGACATCGCGGAAATCGCGCCGCTGTTCGGACAACGCCGTCAATAGCGTCGGCGGCTCGCCAACCGCGGTCGGCACAACGATGGTCTCGCCGTTTCTGACCACCCGGACCGCGTCGGCGGCAGACATGCGTTTTTGCTGGTAAAGCGACTGAACCGACATGTTCTTCTCTCCTCGAATCTGTTTTCTGAAATGCGGATATTCGCATACTCGCCGCGCAGAGATGTGACCAAAATCAAGAATCCACGCGAATCGGATTGCACCACTCAGACCTTGCGATTGCTTCCCGCCACCATGCCAAACTCGAACAGGCGACATTCGAGCGGCCCGTTGAACAGCGGCGTCTTGCGGCTGGGCCTGAGACCGACCAGCTTGGGCAGGCGCAGGTCGGCCGTGAAGAAGAAGCAGTTCCAGCCCGCCCAGTG
>DAOMFF010000281.1:0-2508 GCA_035429665.1 Azonexus sp. | reverse complement strand
TCGGAAAACATCGTGCGCGGCTTCTTCCCCGGCATGGGCGACCACCAGTTCCTGCGCGTCATGCGCATTACCATTGTCTGCTTCACTGCCGTCGTCCTCGGCTTCGCGCTGTATTCCAACGCCAGCATCTTCAAGATGGTCGAGAACGCCTACAAGGTGACGCTGGCCGGCGCCTTCGTGCCGCTCTTCTTCGGCGCCTTCTGGAAACGGGCGACGACGCAGGGCGCGCTGGCCGCCATCTTCGGCGGGCTGGCGTCGTGGCTGCTGGTCGAAACGCTGGTCGGCGAGGCCAGCCTAGTGCCGCCGCAGCTGATCGGGCTGGGCGTCAGCATGCTCGGCATGGTCGCCGGCTCGCTGCTGCCGCAGTGGGTCGGCCACAAGCTGCCACACAAAGACATTCACGCCGTGCTGCATCACCGCGCGGCCGCCGAAACACACCACGCCAACAAGCCGTAAACGCTATTTCACCGGCGCCATCAGGTGCTGGTAAGGGGTATCCGCCCACATCACGTAAGGGGCAGATGTGTCGGGATCGGCCTTTTTCGGATAGCTGTCGTAGAAATCGGCATTGGCGCCAACAACCATCACATGCGGGCCGGTCTTGATCCAGTGGTTGCCGGCCGTTGGTTTCTCGGCATAAGGATCGGTATTGCTTGCGTCAGTACCGCCCGACAGCATGTACATGAACCCGACCTTGCCGGCCGTCGGCGTCTTGTGCTCCAGCCAAGCCATGGCCCATTCCATCGCGTTCTTGTCCATGCACATCGGATCCTTGCCCGGCGTCGCCGGGTTGTCCGGCATGCAGGTGAAGCCGTTATTGCCCTTGCGCAGCGTGCGCATTTGGCCATCCTTGCCCATCGCGACGACCGCCGCCCCGCGCGCGACGGCCGCCGGGGCCGCCGCCATGGCGCTGGCAATCAGCGCCCGGTCATCCATCGCCTTGTCGGCCCACGCCTGCTCGCAGGAGGCACCCACTGCCACCAGCGCCACCGCGCCGGCCACTCGAGTCATCTTGAACATTTTCTTTCTCCTTCTTTTCGGCGGCGATTCGAAAGAACCGTCCGATATTTTGACTCCCGACCGGCATGGCCGGTTCCTCCCTGGTGAGTGGCGCATCGCCGGCCCAGCACCGCTGCGCAAACGTATAGAATCCCCTCATGTTCCTTCGCCAGCCAAGTCCCGTCCTTCTCGCCCGTTACCTTGCGCTGGCTTGGCTCGGCCTTGTCATCTACGGCAGCCTGCATCCGTTTTCCGGCTGGCGCGACACCGGCGTCTCGGCCTTCGCCTTCCTCGAAGGTGCCTGGCCGCGCTACTGGACAACATTCGATCTCGCTACCAATGTCGCGGTCTACCTGCCTTTGGGCTTCCTGCTGACACTCGCCCTGCGTGGATTGCCGGGTCGCTTCACCGCCCCGGTCCTCGCCGTCCTCCTTTCGGCGACGGTCAGCCTGGTACTCGAGGCCTTGCAGACGTGGCTGCCCTCGCGCGTTCCATCGAACGTCGATCTCGCCTGCAACGCGCTCGGCAGCCTGCTCGGCGCGATCTGGGCGCAGGTAGTCGGGCCGCGCGTTTTCGTTCGCTTCGCGGCATGGCAGAAGCGCCTGATCGCGCCAATCCCGCATGCCGAGCTCGGCCTGACCCTGCTCGGCCTCTGGCTGCTGATCCCGCTGTCGCCGGAGATCCTCCTGTTCGGCGCCGGTGACCTCCGCCAGATACTCGGACTGAGCGGGGCCGTTCCCTTCGCCGCCGACAGCTTCGTCCTGATCGAGGCGAACATCACCGCGTTCAACGCGCTGGCCGTCGGACTGATCGTCCGTGTGCTGTGCGCCCGCCAGGCACTGGCGTATGTCGCCGTGCCGCTGTTCATCCTTTTCGGTCTGATCGTGCGCACGCTTGCCGCGGCGATTCTGGTCAGTCCGGATGAGGCCTTCGCCTGGCTCACGCCGGGGGCGAAGATCGGCCTGCTTCTCGCCGGCGTTAGCCTGGCGATCGCCATCGCCCTGCCGGCGACCGCCCGGCTGCTGCTGGCGGCGCTGGCGCTGCTGGCCGGGGCGATGCTGGTCAATCTTGCCCCGCCCAATCCCTACTCCGCCGCCGCATTGGCCGCCTGGCGGCAAGGCCACTTTCTCAACTTCAACGGACTGACGCGCTGGATCGCGACGCTATGGCCCTTCCTGACACTCCCCTTCCTCCTGCTGACGACGCGTCGCCACTAGCCTGGCACGCGCTGACGGCGGATGCCGCCGCCCGGCATCACGGGGTGGATTGCGCGGCCGGACTGAGCACCGCCGAGGCGGCCAGCCGTCTCGCCCGCCATGGCCCCAACCGGCTCACCCAAGCGCCTGGCAAACCGGCCTGGAAACGCTTCGCCGGGCAGCTCGCGCAACCGCTCGTCCTCGTCCTGATCGCCGCCGGACTGGTCACCAGCGCGCTCGGCGAGTGGGTGGACGCCAGCGTGATCTTCGGCGTCGTGCTGGTCAATGCCGTCATCGGCTACTGGCAGGAAGC
>DAOMFF010000280.1:0-2538 GCA_035429665.1 Azonexus sp. | reverse complement strand
CGCTGGCGCCACTCGGGGAATATTTCGAAGGTGTTGGTGATGTGCCAGTCCTGCAGCCGGTAGCGCGTGCCGTCGAGGCCGGTCTCCTCGCCCACCTCGCGCCGCGCCGTGTCGGCAAGTCCTTCCTCTCCCTCGCGGCTGCCGGTGACCGACTGCCAGAAGCCCGGGTGCGCGCTACGTTCAAGCAGCAGGACATCAAGCGCCGGGGTGTAGATGACGACCAGAACCGAGACGGGCTGCTTGAAGCCGGTCATTTCTCGGGCAATGAGTTAATGCCCGGCGCGTGCGTGTCAAGCAGGATCCACAAGGGTGTGCCGGCCGCCCGGCGCTCGCCAGTTGCCGCCTGAAGGACTTCCAGCAGGGTCGCGAAAGCCTTGGGGTCGCCCTGGCGCAGGGTTGCGGCGCCATCGACAAACAGCACATGGCCTTTGCCGGGGAGGCATTCGGGATCGGTAAGGCAATCGATAAGCGCATCAAAATTTGCGCCGTACCAGTCCGGAAAGTTCAAGGCTTTACCCAGTCGCCTGAGCGCTTCACCGGCGCTGGCTGCCCGCGAGAGTTTCACGGGGATCGAGCGGAGCTGGAGCTTCGCGGCGGTTGCGTCGATGGCTTTGCGGCGACTGGCCGGCAGGTAGTAGACAGCGGCTTTGTCAGCCTTGCCGAGGAATTTCTCGCTCATCGCCTATTCCCGAATGCGCCTGAAGCTGCGGTAGTGATCGTCGGTATAGTAATACTCCTGTTCACGGCCGGCGATGATGCGCCGTGCTCCCCGGCCGTGACTGCCCGGAGTCTTGACGGTATATTCGCGGTAGTAGCCGCGCTGGCGTAGCGGCAGGCGTTTTTCGTAGTTGCCGAAAACGACGCCATCGCGAGAGTAGGGGAAGGGTCCGCCGTCCTTGATCAGGGACAGTGTCTGGCGCGCCTCGCGCGGCAAATCGGCCAGCACTACCCAGTCGACCGCGACATTCTCGCGGGCCAGCCCCAGCACGCCGCCAATCGCCAGCCAGGCGACGACCAGCAGGCGCAGCCACGGTCTCATGGCAGGTCAGCCCTGGCTGACTTCCACCTGGGTTTCGACTTTCTGGCGCAGGCGGATGTGGAGTTCGCGCAACTGCTTCTCGTCGACGCTGCTCGGCGCGTCGGTCAGCAGGCACTGGGCGCGCTGGGTCTTGGGGAACGCAATGACATCGCGGATCGATTCGGCGCCGGTCATCATGGTGACGATCCTGTCGAGGCCGAAGGCCAGCCCGCCGTGTGGCGGGGCGCCGTACTTGAGGGCATCGAGGAGAAAGCCGAACTTGGCCTGCTGTTCCTCGGGGCCGATGTTCAGGGCGTCGAAAACTGCTTCCTGCACTTCGGCGCGATGGATGCGGACCGAGCCGCCGCCGATTTCCGAGCCGTTGAGCGCCAGGTCGTAGGCCTTGGCCAGGCACTTGCCAGGGTCGCTCTTGAGCAGCGACACGTGCTCGTCCTTGGGGCTGGTGAACGGGTGGTGGGAAGCCGTCCACCGCTTGTCTTCCTCGTCGTAGTCAAACATCGGGAAGTCGATGACCCATAACGGTTCCCACGGCCTGCCGTTGAGGAAACCCTTTTCGTGGCCGAGCTTGACGCGCAGCGCACCGAGCGCGTCGTTGACCACCTTGGCCTTGTCGGCGCCGAAGAAGATCAGGTCGCCGGATTGGGCACCGGTGCGGTCGACGATGGTTTTGAGGGCATTTTCGTGGAGATTCTTGACAATCGGGCTTTGCAGGCCGGTCTCGTTCAGTTGCGTGACGTCATTGACCTTGATGTAGGCCAGGCCTCTGGCGCCGTAGATGGCGACAAACTTCGTGTACTCGTCGATCTCGCCACGCGTCAGGCTGGCGCCACCCGGCACGCGCATTGCGGCGACCCGACCGTTCTCGCTGTTGGCGACACCGGCGAAGACCTTGAAGGAGACATCCTTGAGCGCGTCGGTGACTTCGGTGAGTTCGAGGGTGACGCGCAGGTCCGGCTTGTCGGAACCGAAGCGGCTCATCGCTTCGGCATAGGTCATGCGCGGGAACGGGTCCGGCAGGTCGACGTCTATGGCATCCTTGAAGACGTAGCGGATCAACTGCTCGATCAGGCCGGTGATGTCGTCCTCGCTCATGAACGAGGTTTCGATATCGACCTGTGTGAATTCGGGCTGGCGGTCGGCGCGCAGATCCTCGTCGCGGAAGCATTTGATGATCTGGTAATAGCGGTCGAAGCCGGCGACCATCAGCAACTGCTTGAACAGTTGCGGTGACTGCGGCAGGGCGAAGAACTGGCCGGGGTGGATACGCGACGGCACCAGGTAGTCGCGGGCGCCTTCCGGGGTGGACTTGGTCAGCATCGGTGTTTCGATGTCGATGAAGCCGTGGTCGTCGAGGAAGCGCCGGAAGGCCCGCGCGGTCTTGTAGCGCAGCATCAGGTTGTTCTGCATCTGCGGGCGGCGCAGGTCGACGACGCGATGGGTCAGGCGGACGTTCTCGGAAAGGTTGTCGTCATCGAGCTGGAACGGCGGCGTCACGGACG
>DAOMFF010000279.1:0-2562 GCA_035429665.1 Azonexus sp. | reverse complement strand
GGCCTGCTCGCCGCCCTGCTCTTCGATCGGCTGCAGGATGTCGATGCCGCCCACGCGGCGGTGCCGATCCGGCAGAGCGATGGCCTGTTCCACGCCAGCGCGGCAATCATGGAAGCAACGCGCGAGCATGTCGCGTTCATTGCCGCCCTGCGCCCCGATCACGGCATCGATCCCGACCTGATCCTGAAGAACAAACACGGCCAGTTGCACCGCAAGTTCGACACCTCCCTGACCAACGTGATGAACAGCTACGCGCTGCTCACGGCACCGACCGTCACCTGGTACGCCGAAGGCGACCCCGAGCGCATCCGGCAGTTGGTCGAGCCCGTCGAATTCATCGGCAAGCGCCGCGCCTCCGGATTCGGCAGCGTCGCCCGCTGGGACATCGAGCCGGATGATCTCGACGGCATCGAAGGTCCGTTCGGCGAGCCGCTGCGCCCGGTCCCCGTCGATCGCTTCAGCGGCGACAAGTCGCACCCCGTCGTCGATGCCGCCTGGCGCCCGGCATACTGGAACCCGCTGCACCGCACCGCCTGCTACGCGCCGACATAGGAAAAAGCATGCTCGATTTCTTCAACCAGAATTTCGGCCGCTTCCTCGTCGCGCAAAGCGGCAACCCGGTCGCCGATGCGACGACGGCGTTGTCCTCAGGGCACATGATGCGCAAGGGCTGCCGTCCCCAGCGTATCGCCTCGGGCTGGGCCATCGTCCGCCCGGGGCGCTCCACCATGCAGTTCGAACTGGCGGCCGACGGGATCGACTACAGCAAGCTGACCCGCTACGAAGCCTTTCTGGCGGAACTGGAAGCATGGGACGGAACGCCGCGGATGTTCCTCGAATTCGCCAAGCGCCCGGTGCCGGTCGCCAATCTCTTCCGCACCTTCGATCTGCGCCAGGTCCGCATCTGCTCGCCCACCGGCGTCGAGACATTCGATTTCACCCAGCCGCCCGAAAAGGACGGCTGCAAGACCCACAAGGTTCTCTGGAAGCTGAAGAAAGGGGAAAAGTGATGGACTTCGTTTTGCAGAAACCGCCATCGGTTCGCGGCTACGCCCTGCACCGGATGGCCGCCGGCATGACCGGCGGCGAAAAAGTGCTGTTCGCCGACTGTGGCGATCATTTGCGCCTGCGCACCGAAAAGCCCCTCGATGTCACCGCGCAACCGCTGCGCACGGTCGCCACCGGCGACATCGTCGGCTTCGAATTGCGCGCCTGCGTCGGCAGCAAGATCAAGGGCAAGCACCGCTACTTTCACACCTCCGACTGGCGCAGCCGGCACCAATGGCTCGACCGGCAGGGCGAGCGCCACGGCTTCACGATCGTCACCGTGCATTGCACCGCGCGGATGCTTCCGGTCGAAGCCGGCGCCCGGCGCTTCACGGTCGATCAAACCGACTTCACCGGTGTGCTCACGGTCACCGACGCCGAGAAGTTCAACACCGCCGTCGCCAGCGGCATCGGCAACAAGGCCAGGGCCTTCGGCTTTGGCCTGCTCATCCTCTGAAAGGCACGCCACGTGAAAACCATCGTCATCAACGGCAGCATCACCACCGTCGGCCCGCTCTCGATCACCATGCCGGTCGCCGAGGGCTTGCCGGCCAACCGTTTCAACAACTTCCCCATCGTTACCCGCGGCCTCGACGATGACGGCCACAAGCAGCAGACCGGCTACCTCCCGGCCACGACGCTGCGCGGCTTCCTGCGCCGTGCCATCGTGATTCACCAGATGACCCAGGCTGCCGCAGAGGGCAAGCACTACACCCTGCAACGCGCCTACGCCGACCTGATCGGGCAGGACGCGGCTTCCGAATCGAAGGAGGAGATCGACCTGCTCAAGCTGCGCCAGACCCGCGAGGACAATCCGGTCCTCGATCTCTTCGGCGCCGGCCTCGGCATCAAGTCGCGGCTGCTCGTCTCGCACTTCCTGCCCACCCACAACGTCCTGCCCGAAGCCATCACCGGCGTGCGCAAGGATCTGGAGGACACCGACGGCGTGCTCGACGCCCTTTCCGAAGCCGACCGCGACCGCTACATCGGTCGTTCCGAAGCCAACAGCCGGCGCGCCGCCGCCCTGAACGTCGCGAAAGGTCTCGAAGGAAAGCTGCGCCAGGCGAAGAAGGCCGGCGACGTCACGGCGGAGCTTGAACGCGCCCACGCCGAGGCGCTGGCCATCGTCGCACGCTACGAGTCGGAGATGGGCGACATGACCAATTCCTCGCGCACCCTGACCACCTACCATGCCCTGCCCGCCGGCATCGAACTCAAGGGACGCCTCGTCGTCGAGCATGCGCGAGAGCGCGACCTGCCGATGCTCGAACTGGCGCTGAACGAGTTGTCGCTGCGCCCCGTCCTCGGCGCCCAGATCGCCCGCGGCTGCGGTGAGATCGCAGGGCGTTTCGACGTGCTGATCGACGGCATGCTCGCCCGCAAGATCGCCATCGGCGGCTGGCAGGCGGCGACCGTGACGGATTTTTCTGGAAACGATCATGCTGGAACGGCCGCCTGATCCGGTGTTCGCGATGCTCTGCTCAAGCCACCCTGCAAATGGGTGGTTACTAGAAC
>DAOMFF010000278.1:0-2575 GCA_035429665.1 Azonexus sp. | reverse complement strand
CCCAGTTCGTTGGCCTTTTCTTCCGAGGCATCGAGAAAGACAAAGTTGCCGGCATCGTCCATCGTCACCCAGGCGCGCGTGGTCGGGTCGATGTCGTCGTCCTGATTCACCGTAACCAGCGTGCGCGGCGAGTGGTACGGCGATGGTTTGGGTTCCATCACCTTGCCGCCTTCGGCGTAGCCGTCTTCGCCCTCGTGCGCAGTGGCAACGCCGACAAAATCGAACAGCGTGAAGATCGGCTTGCCCTGCGCCTTGCGGGTTCCCCGGCCGCGCATCTGCCGGTAGAGCGAGACGGACTTGGTATAGCGCGCAAAGATGAGATTGACGACTTCCGGGCAGTCGAATCCGGTATCGAGCATATTCACCGAGACCAGCACCTGCGGAAATTTCTCTTTCTTGAAACGGCGAATCCTCGTCATGCCGTCAGCGGTGTCTTCCCCTTGCCCCATTCCCGAGACGACATAATCGGCATACCTGATTTCGGGCGACGGTTTGAGGTGGGCGAATTCGTTGTCGAGCATGGTCGCCAACGTTTCGGCGTGGCGCTTGGTGACCGCAAAAACGATGGTCTTGCCGATCAAGGGTTTGCGGAGAACGCACTTCTTGTCGGTGTAGCCTTCGTCCATGACCTTGCGAAATTCACGAACGATGGCCTGATTGCGTGCCGGAATCGTGAATTTGCGTTCCAGTGCGTTGGCATCGACTTCAATGTGCGGCTGCGGCGGTTTCAGATTCGCGGCGGCGGCGAAGGCGTCTTCGAGTTCCTTGCGTGTCCGGGCATCCAGGCCGTCCCATTGAATGTCCTCGCGCAGGATCTTGATGATGCCGTCGGCGCTCGCGGTCTTGACGGTCCTGGCTTTGTAAATCTGGTAGCCGACCAGATAGCCGTCGTCGATGGCACGTTTGAGCGTGTAGGAAAACGTCGGCTTGTCAACGCCGAAAAAGCGCAGCGTGTCACGGACGAAAGCTGTTTCATCGTCAGGCGCGCCGTCGTCATTGGGTGGCTTGACACAAGGAGTTGCGGTCAGACCGATCTGGATGCCGTCGAAGTGTTCCAGCACCTTGCGCCACTTGCCGTAGATGCTGCGGTGGCATTCGTCGGTAATCACGAGGTCGAAATACCCGGACGAATACTCGTGATAGATATTGACCAGCGATTGCAGCGTGGTGATGGTGATGCGCTGCTCGTCCTGAAAACGCCGACCTGCCCGGAGAACATAGCAAGGCAGTTCCTTGAGGTGTTCGGTAAAGGCATCCTCGGATTGCACCGCCAGCGGGATGCGGTCCACGAGAAAAAGCACGCGGCTGACGACGTTGGCCGAAAACAGGCGCTTGATAAGCGCGACGGCGGTTCGGGTCTTCCCGGTGCCGGTGGCCATTTCCACCAGCAGCTTGCGCCGGCCGAAACCGATTTCGCGGCACAGGGTTTCGACGCACTCCTGCTGGTAGTCGCGCCCGGCAATTCTTTGGTCGATGGCGATACTCAGCGGATCGACTCGGATTTGCCGCGTTGCGGCCCGGCGTTCGAGGTCGGATTGCGAGAAGAAGGTTCGGACCGGGCGCGGGTGCGCTTCGCGCTGCCAGTCCCAGAACAGGATTTCCTTGCCGTTGGCGAGGAAGACGAAAGGCACGTTCGCCATTTCGGCGTTGTGCCGCGCTTGCTCGGCGGCTTCGGCGGCATTGATGGACTCGCGCTTGGCTTCGACAATCGCCAAGCCTCGGCCCTCACGGCTGCAAAGCAGATAGTCGGCGCGATTGGCGTCTATCGTGTATTCATGTCGGATGCTGACGCCATCGTTTTTCCAGCCCTGATCTTTGAGTTGGGCATCGATGAGGGTGCGGGCGAAGGCTTCGTTCTTGTTCATGTCCCTGGTCGATTTCAATTTTCAGCCATTGTAGGGGCTGGCGCGAATCGGCGGGCGGACTTGTGGATTGCAGGGGCTCTTGCCCATGGACTTGGTACCCCCAGGTGGAATCGAACCACCAATTCGCCCTTAGGAGGGGCGTGTTATATCCATTTAACTATGGAGGCCGCGCATGCGTCCGGGACGGGCGCCATCGGCAAGACCGCATTGTACCGGTGTAGTGCTCGCTTCGGATAGTTGCGGCGATCGTCCGACGTAACTCGACCCGAATTCGGCGCGCGCGGCGCCAAGCGGATAAAATGGCACCTCCCTTGGCCGGTGTTTCCGCAGTCCGCCGTTTTCACGATTCCGATGCCCTATCTCAAGCTCTCCGACGCCTGTCTCGCCTACGGCCACGTTCCGCTGCTCGATCACGCGGATTTTCTGCTCGACCCCGGCGAGCGCGTCGCGTTGATCGGCCGCAACGGGACCGGCAAGTCATCGCTGCTGGCGGCGCTGGCGACCGGACCCGGGCGGGGCAAGCTCGACGACGGCGAGGTCTGGGTGCAGCCGGGCATTCGTGTCGGCTATGTGGCGCAGGAACCGCCTTTCGATCCGCGGTCGACGGTGTTCGCGGCGGTGATTTCGGGGATGGGCGAGGCCTCGCGGCTGCTCGCCGCGTATCACGAGGTTTCGCACCGGATGGCCGAAGGCGGGGGCGATCACGATGC
>DAOMFF010000277.1:0-2596 GCA_035429665.1 Azonexus sp. | reverse complement strand
ATGCGGATTTCGGGCATTTTTTCCAGTTGACCGTGGCGGGCCACGTGCGCCTGCATGTAACGCGCCTGGATCGGGCTCGTATGGGTCCGCAGCAGCACCTTCTCCGCCAGCGAGCCATCCGGATTCTGCAGGTAGAAAGTATCGTGCATCGAACGTGCCGGGTGATCCTCGGGCGTATTCAGGGCGGTAAAGTTGAAGAAATCTTCCTCGATTTCGGGGCCATCCGCGACTTCGAAGCCGATCGAACGGAACAGCGATTCGATGCGCTCCAGCGTCCGCGTCACCGGGTGCAACCCGCCTCGCACTTCGGCCCGACCATGCAAGGTCACGTCCAGCGCCTCTTCGGCCAGGCGTGCTTCCAGCGCCGCTTTGCGCATGTCTTCGCGACGCTCGTTCAGAGCCGCCTCGACGGCTTCCTTGACATGGTTGATGGCGGCGCCGGCGGTCTTCTTCTCCGCCACCGGCAATTTGCCTAGGCTCTTGAGGAGTTCGGTGATCCGGCCGCTCTTGCCGAGGAAACGGGCCTTGACCTGCTCCAGTTCATCCGGGTCGGACGTGGCAGCGAACGCCGATCGGGCTTCGCCAACGATTTGATCGAGATTGTCCATGGATTCCACCAACAAAACGCACGTTTCAGTGAAGGCTCATGTCGGCGTAGCCGACGTGAAGCCGCAAAGCGGCGGCCGAAACTAAAAAAGGAGGCTTGCGCCTCCTTTTCCAATCATGCTTTCGCTCAGGCGCCGAGCTGTGCCTTGGCCTGGTTGGCCAGCGCAGCAAAAGCCGGCTGATCGAAGACCGCCAGATCGGCCAGCACCTTGCGGTCGACCTCGATATTGGCCTTCTTGAGACCGTTCATCAGGGTGCTGTACTTCATGCCCAACTCACGGGCGGCGGCATTGATACGGGCGATCCACAGGGAACGGAACTGGCGCTTGCGCTGACGACGGTCACGGTACTGATACTGGCCGGCCTTCATCACCGCCTGTTTGGCGACGCGATAGACATTCTTGCGGCGACCGCGGTAACCCTTGGCCTGCGCAAGGACCTTCTTGTGACGGGCATGGGCCGTTACACCACGCTTTACTCTGGACATTCTCTGCCTCCTTACGCGTAGGGGATCATGGCGCGAACGACGGCGGCGTCACGCTGGCTGACAACGACCGAACCCCGCAGATGGCGTTTAACCTTGGTGGTCTTCTTGGTCAAAATATGGCGTTTGAACGCCTGGCCGCGCTTGATGCTGCCATCGGCGCGGACCGAAAAGCGCTTCTTGGCGCCGCTCTTGGTCTTCATCTTGGGCATTTCCTGCTCCTAATGACATGCCGTCAGGTGGTTCCCGGCGGGAACGCTTCGATTACCCGAAAGCACTTGTATTTGACTGCCTGTTGCTACTTTTTCCTGGCCGGCCCGATGACCATGATCATCTGACGACCCTCCATCTTCGGCATCTGCTCGACCTGCCCGACAGCGTCGAGATCCGCCTTGATTCTCTCCAACTGGCGCATGCCGAATTCCTGGTGCGCCATTTCGCGACCCCGGAAGCGCAGGGTCACCTTGACCTTGTCCTCCTCTTCCAGGAAACGCATCATGTTCCTGAGCTTGATCTGGTAGTCGTTCTCGTCGGTACCCGGACGCAGCTTGATTTCCTTGACCTGTACCTGCTTCTGCTTGAGCTTTGCTTCGTGCGCCCGCTTCTGTTCCTGGTACTTGAACTTGCCGTAGTCCATGACACGACAAACCGGCGGGCTGGCCATCGGAGCGATCTCGACCAGATCGACCCCGGCGTCCTCTGCTATCTGCAGCGCGGCCCGGATACTCATGACTCCGAGCTGTTCCCCTTCCACCCCCTGGAGACGAATCTCCGGCGCCGTAATCTCTTCGTTCAGGCGATGTGCCTTGTTCTGAGCTATGGTGTGACCCCCGAAAACAACAATAATTAAGCCGTGCCACTGCGCGCGGCAACTTCATTCCGAAGTCGCCCGATCAGTTCATCGACGGACATCTGTCCGAGATCCTGACCTCCGCGAGTACGCACGGCCACCAATCCATCCGCCTTTTCCCTGTCCCCCACGACGAGCTGGTAAGGCATCCGGTTCAAGCTATGTTCGCGGATTTTATAGGTTATCTTCTCGTTGCGCAAATCCGACTCGGCCCGAAAGCCCGCCTGGTGTAGCTTTCGCGCGACTTCGGCGGCATAATCCGCCTGCTTTTCGGAAATATTGAGGACGACGGCCTGTACCGGCGCCAGCCAGAGCGGCAAAGCCCCCGCGAAATTCTCGATCAGGATGCCGATGAAGCGCTCGAGCGACCCGAGGATCGCCCGATGCAGCATGACCGGCGTCCGCCGCTCGTCGTTGCCGGCCACATACTCGGCGCCGAGCAGGCCGGGCATCGAAAAGTCGACCTGCATCGTGCCGCATTGCCAGGAACGGCCGATCGCATCCTTGATGTGGAACTCGATCTTGGGACCGTAGAACGCGCCCTCGCCCGGCAGCTCGGTCCACTCGAGACCCGACGCCCGCAAGCCGCCACGCAGCGCCTCCTCGGCCTTGTCCCAGACTTCGTCGGACCCGACGCGGCCTTCGGGACGCAACGC
>DAOMFF010000276.1:0-2637 GCA_035429665.1 Azonexus sp. | reverse complement strand
GTTGCAGTCGTGCAGGAAGAACGGCTCGCGCTTGCGCGTGCGGCCATTGACGTAGATGCGCGGATGCAGGTTGATCGGGAAGGCGCGGCCCCACTGCCACCAGTTGCTTTCGTCGAAGGTCCTGACGCGGCGGGCGAGCAGTTCGTCCTTGTGCTTTTCCAGGTGCGGATGCTTGATGCCGTAGAGCATGCGGCGCGTTTCGCCGGTTTCCACGGTCTTCGAGCAGACGAACTCCATGTTGCCCTTGGGGTGCGTGAAGATGTGGTCCGCCCCCGACACGGCGCCGACCTTGACGGTGAACACGTCGGCAAAGCGCACGCTGTAATCGTCGCGCAGGAACATCAGTTGGCCGGCGACCTCGACGAAACGCCGGCCATCGGCCATGTGCCGATCCATCCGCCCCTTCTCGAAGCGGAAGATGGCGCAGTTCGGCGTGTGCTCGCCGAAGACGCGGGTGTCGCCGGTTTCGTAGAAATGCGTGATGCTGCCCTGCGCGTAGAGCCAGGCATTGAGCTTCTTGGCAGCGGTCAGCTTGATGAACTCGCGCGGCACGATGAAGACCAGCTCGCCGCCCGGCTTCAGGTGGCGGACGCACTTCTCGATGAAGAACAGGAAGAGGTTGCTGCGCGCATCGAAGAGGTCGGATTTCAGGCGTTTTTTCGTGTCGACCGCGACATCCTGAAAACGCACATAAGGCGGGTTGCCGACGATCGTGTCGAACTGCTCGTCGACCGGGTAGTCGAAAAAGTCGCGGACTTCGGCGCCGGCCGGGGCCACACGCGGGTCGATCTCGATACCGACGCAATCCGGATGCCGCTCCTTGAGCAACTGAAAGAACACCCCGTCACCAGCCGATGGTTCGAGCGCCCGCCCGCGGTTGCTGCACAGGGCGAGCATGAACGCCACCACCTTGGGTGGGGTGAACACCTGGCCGAGCTGTTCGACGTTGCGGGCGAGCATTGGGTGGCGATGCGGGGGCTAAAGCAAAAACAGCATTTTCTCATTGTCTCCCCCTTGGCGCACAGCAATGCTAGATTCTCGGCATGTCGTCGACCTTTTTCGTGCGCTGGATCGGGATGAGGTTCGCTACCTGCTGTTTGGCGGATTGGCGGATTGGCGATCAACATTTATGGGGTCGAGCGCGCCACAATGGATATTGACCTGATGCTGGCGCTCGATGCCGGGAACCTTCGGCGCTTCCTGAAAACTGCCGAGTCGCTTGGCCTGCAACCGGAGTTGCCGGTCAGGTTTAGCGATCTGGCGGACGAAGACAAGCTGCACCACTGGATCGAAAACAAACATCTGCTGGCCTTCGCCTTGCGGCTTCCTGAAGCCTCGGCGCCTACGGTTGACATCCTGGTGCAGCCGAAAATCGGTTTCGAAGAAGCATTCACCCGGCGGGTCGACAAGGAACTGGGCGGCTTCAAGCTGTCGCTGGCTTCGCTGGACGATCTGATTGCGCTGAAAACGGATACCGGGCGGCCGCATGATGTTTCAGATATCGAGGCCTTGCGCCGCCTGCGCGAGTTGGGGGCGGCATGAGGCAACGTCTCGAATTCAGCTACCGGATATCCGATGAGCGGCTGCTGGCCTGGGCGCGGCGGCCGATTATCGAGCGCCTGCAAATGCTCGACGACATGCGTCGTTTCACGCTGGCGGTACGAGCGGCGCCAGCGGTCGAAACAAAAGCTCAGAACCCCGAACCCGGCTCGGCCAGGTAGCTCGCTTCCTCGGGCGTCGACGGCCGGCCGAGCGCCGCATTGCGATGGGGAAAGCGGCCGAAACGGGCGATAACCTCGTGGTGACGGCGGGCGTAATCAAGAAAGCCGTCGCACCCCGGATGTTCGGCGGCCAGCGCGGCGAACAGCGTCAGCGAACGCTCCTGATCGGCCAGCGCTTCGCTGTGTTCGAAAGGCAGATAGACGAAGACCTTTTCGACGGCCAGGAGCGGCCGGTCCCAGCCTTCGCCAACGGCCGTCACCGCCAGTTGCAGCGCCTGCGCGTCGCCGGCAAACGCCTTGGCGTCACCGCGAAAGAGATTGCGCGGGAACTGGTCGAGCACGATCAGCAGCGCGAGCAAGCCTTGCGCTTCGTCCGCCCACGCGGCCAGACGGCCGGCCAGCGCGGTGTCGACGATGGGCAGAAAACGCGAGCGGATTTGCGCATCGAAACCCTCGTCCTTGCGGAACCACTCGCCGCGGGGCTGGCCGTAACCGGGCTCGCCGGGACGGCCGAACCAGAAGGCCAGGATCTCGGCCGCTGTCGCCGCGTTCATCAGCCCGCCGCGCCCCATGAATCCCTGAGCGTCACCGCCCGGTTGAACACCGGCTTGCCGTCGCCGGAATCGACATGATCGGCGACGAAATAGCCGTGGCGCTCGAACTGGAAGCGCTGTTCGGGGCGGGCATCGCGCAGGCTCGGTTCGAGCAGGGCGGCAACGACCTGCTTCGACTCGGGATTGAGGTCGTCGAGGAAATTGCGCTCCACGTCCTGGGTATCGCCTTCGCGCCGGGCACCGGGCGCGGCAACCTTGAACAGGCGGTCGTAGAGGCGGATTTCCGCCGCACAGGCGTGGGCGGCGGAAACCCAGTGCAGGTTGCCCTTGACCTTGACGCTGTCGGCGCCCGGCGTGCCGGA
>DAOMFF010000275.1:0-2639 GCA_035429665.1 Azonexus sp. | reverse complement strand
GCCGGGCGCGCAGTTCGGCGTTCAGTTCGTCGGCGACTTCGGCCCAGTCGGCGTCGTCGAGCAGCGCTTCGCGCAGGAGGGCGGCTTGCGAGGGTGTCCAGAATGCCGCTTCGTGGAGCTGGACGCCGCCAGGTAGCGGGCGATGCGTTTCGATGAATTCCGCAATCGCTGCCTCGTCGTTGGCCTGGCCAAGCTGAGCGAAGAGGTTGCTCATGTTGTGTACGGGTCTTTCCATGATCGTTTCCTTCCCGGTCGCGGCAACAACGGCGATGTCGTTGCGCCATGTCAATTCGAGTCTGTCAGGCCGGAGAAGTTCGGCCGCCGGCGGCGGCGCTGCGCAACAGGTCGGCGAGAAAGGCCCTGGCCGGCAATGAGAGCACCTTGCCGCGCAGGTGGACGACGTTCCATTGGCGTTTCAGCGGGAAGCCGGCGACGTCGAGAATGGCAAGGCCATCGTGTCCGGGTCTGTCGCCGAGCGCCTGGCGCGACAGCACGGTCAGTCCCATGCCGCTGGCGACGAGTTCGCGGATCGCCTCGTTGCTCGCCAGCGACAGCCGGACCTTCAACTGGACGCCGGTGTCGCGCATGTGCTGGTCGATGACGTGGCGCGAACCCGATCCTTGCTCGCGCAGCAGGAAAGGCTCGGTTGCGAGTTCCTGCAAAGTCAGCGCCTTACCGACAGCCCAGTGCGCTTCGGGCGCCAGCACGACATATTCGTTGTCGAGGAAGGGTTGGCTGACGATGTCGAGATTCGTCGGAGGGTAGGACATCACGTAAAGGTCGTCCTGGTTGCCGAGCAGGCGCTCGACGATCCCTTGCCGGTTGGCGATCTCCAGTTGGATGTCGATGTCCGGATAGCGCCGGTAGAAGTCGCCCAGCATGCGCGGCAGAAAATGCTTGGCCGTGGTTACCAGGCCGACGCGCAGTTTGCCGCGCTTGAAGCCCTTGAGATCGTCGATGGCCGATTCGAAGCGATTCCACGCGTCGTCGAGATCGTGGACGGTGGTCAGCAACTCCTCGCCCGCTGCGGTCAACGCGATTTCCCGGCCATTTTGCTCGAAGAGCGGCAGGCCGATCGTTTCGACGATCTGGCGGATCTGGATCGAGACTGCCGGCTGGGTCAGGTGCAGGGCTTCGGCAGCCCTGGTAAAGCTCTGCTGGCGAGCGACTTCGGCGAAGGTTTCAAGCTGGCGAAAGGTGATCCGGCGGCGGGGCATATATAAGTTCTGACAAATGATAATTTGCAAATAGTTTAATTTGATTTAACTGATTCGGGTAGGCATATTGGCGTCGTCCCCGAAGTCGGGGCATCAACGTCATACCAAGATCAAGGAGAATTACCATGCGCCACTACACCACCAATAGTCCCGAAGCGATGGGTCGGGCGGTAGCCATTGCCTTGATGGCCGATGGCGCCATCGATTCCGGCGAGATGAAGACGCTGGAGCGCCACGGCATCATCGACCGGATCGGACTCGACTCCGGTCGCTTCGCCAAGGTCCTCGCGGACTATTGCGAAGATCTGCTGATCAGCGCCAACCGCATGCCAAACGGGCAACTCGGACTCGATTCAGGCACCATGAGCCTGCTGCTCGACGAAATCCGTGACCCGGCGCTGCAAAGGAAGATTGTTCGCGCGATCCTCGACATCGTGAATGCCGACCGCTGCCTGACTGGTGGCGAGGCCGGTCTCGTCGCCCAGGCACTCAGGCACTGGGATATTGAACTCCACGAGGTCTCGGATACCGCGATTCCGTGCCGTCGCTCGCCGCTGTCGGCACGACCGGCGGCAATGCATGCCTGTTGAGGTTGGGCGAACCCCTGCCAGCGCGCGCATGCCGGTGCCGGTACGGCAAGTTTTGCGGCACAATGGCGCCACCGCATCCGGCATGCGATTTCCAACCTTCGCAAAGGCAGAGTCATGAACAAACTGGTCACCTCCTCGGTCGCTCTTCTGCTCGCTCTCACGTTTCAGGCCCGGGCCGCCGAACCCAGGGAAGAAAAGACCGCTTCCGGGATCGGCATCACCACCCTCAAGGAAGGCACGGGCGCCAACCCGAAGGTGAGCGACACGGTCAAGGTCCATTATCGCGGCACGCTCGAAAATGGCCAGGAGTTCGACAGCTCGTACAAGCGCGGGCAGCCGGCGACCTTTCCGCTGACCCGGGTGATTCCCTGCTGGACCGAAGGTGTGCAGAAGATCAAGGTCGGTGGCAAGGCCAAACTGGTCTGCCCGCCCAATCTGGCTTATGGCAACCAGAATGTTCCAGGGATTCCGCCGGGTTCGACGCTGATTTTCGAAGTCGAATTGCTCGATATCGCCAGGTAAGCTGCGGCAGTCAGCAATTCGCGCCCGAGGCGGAATGTTGTCCGGTGCGGGCAGCTGTTTCGCCCTATTTTCGGCGTCGACCGCATAAGTTCGGGACAGGTTCGCGCTACCTGTTCATGAGGCGCGCTGCAGGATTTCCTTCATCCGTGCCAACCTGGGCGCCACCATCGGCACCGTGAGCATGGTGCTGGCGATTGCCATCAGCAACAACGCGGTGAAGGCTTCGCTGGTGATGATCTGCTTGTCGAGCAGGATGTTGGCAAAGATGATCATGATCAGCGCCTTGGTCTGCAGCAGCCAGCCGATGATG
>DAOMFF010000274.1:0-2660 GCA_035429665.1 Azonexus sp. | reverse complement strand
GGTCGGAACTGATGACGATCAGCGTTTCCGGCCCGCCCCACAGCAGGTCGAGCACTTCGGCGACGGCCTGCGGCGCGGCGTGGCCGACGGCGAGCGGCACCAGCGTGAAGTCGTCGAGCGCGCGCTGCAGGAAGGGTAGATGAACCTCCAGCGAGTGTTCCTCGGCGTGTGCCCGGTCGCTGAAGACGATCTGCGGCAGCGCGGCGAGGCGGGCGATTGCCGGGGCGTCGAGCGGAATGCTGCCGAGCGGCGTGGCGAAGGCATCGGTTTTCGGCACGGCGATGCCGTCGACCGCAACCCGGTGGGTCGGGCCGAGCAGCACCACGCGGCGGATCGTCGAATGCCACGGGGCCAGTGCCGCATACGCCATGGCGGCGGTCGACCCGGAGTAGACGTAACCGGCGTGGGGCACGATCAGCGCCTTGGGTTGCAATGCTTCGGTTGTCGGCGCCGCGGCCAGCAGCTGGTCGACGGTGGCGGCGAGTACGGCCGGGCTGCCGGGATAGAACATGCCGGCGACGGCGGGAGAACGGGTGATTGTCACGCTTGACTCCTCAAACGAGCAATAATCCAAGGGCCATGCCACCGCCGATGGCGAGCAGGCCGGGCAGCGCATGGCGGGCCAGTTGGCCGCCGCCGATGCTGACGACGAGGCCGATCTTGAACGTCAGGTTGGCCATCAGCGCCAGCGTCACCGCAATCACGGTGTCGGCGGCCGGTATTTTTTCGAGGTTGTACAGATGCAACGCGGACAGCACGCTGGCATCGGCGTCGGTTAGGCCGGAAGCCAGCGCGACGATGTAGAGGCCCCGGTTGCCGGCGATATCCTGCAACCAGGCCGAGGCGAGCAGCACGAGCGCGTAGAGCAGGCCGAAGGAAACCGCGGTCTTGAGTTCGGTCGGGTTCTTGACCGTGGGCATCGGCAGTTCGCTGCCGGCGTTGAGTGTCCTCCAGCCATGGAGCGTGAGCGCCAGCCCGGGCACCAGGCCGCAGGCGAAGACCACGGCAATCTCCCCCACCAGTGTCGGCGCCACGACCCCGGCGACGATGCCGAGACGAATCATGACCATCAGGTTGGCGATCAGGATCACGATCGCCGCCATGCCCACCAGATGCGCATGTTCTCGGGCGTGACGCGAGAACATCATGGTCGTTGCCGTGCTCGACGCCAGGCCGCCGAAGATGCCGAGAAGCGCCGCGCCGTGCCGGGTGCCGATGATGCGCAAGGCAAGGTAGCCGGCAAGGGCGAGGCCGGAAATGAGTACGACCATCCACCAGATCTGGCGTGGATTGAGGGCGCCGTAGGGTCCGTAATCCTGGCTCGGGAGAATGGGCAGGACGACCAGCGACAGGACGGCGAACTGGAGGATGGAATTGATGTCCCTCGGCGTCATCCGGCGGCTGAAGCGGCTGAGTTCCGTCTTGAAGTAGAGTAGTACGGTCGTCGCGATGGCGAGCATGACGGCCAGCGTCGCGTAGCCGAGCCAGACCGCCGCGCCGAGTCCATAGGTGACGATGATCGCCGCTTCGGTGGTAAAGCCGCGATACTGCTCTTCCTGGCGTGCCGAAAAATTGGAGGCGATCATCGCGCCGGCAACGACCAGCAGGCCGGTTACCAGCACCGCCGGGCCGCCGGTTTTGTCGCTGAGCAGGGCAAACAGACAGCCGAGCATGGAAACGAGGGCGAAGGTACGCAGGCCGGCCGCCGACTCCGGGCGGCGCTCGCGCTCCATGCCGACCAGCAGCCCGATCCCCAGTGCCGTGGCGAAGGCCTGGACGGGCCCGGCCAGTTCGGGATCGACGAAGCTCATGGTTTTCCTCCTGCTCTGCTTTATTCAGTAAAATTAGTCCATGCCACGCCATTTCGCAATCGTTCCCGCTGCCGGAAGCGGATCGCGCTTCGGTTCGGAGAAGCCGAAACAGTACTTGAGCCTGCTCGGGCGCCCTTTGCTCCACCATACGCTGGCCGCACTCGCGGCCTGTCCCGAAATCGACCGGGTCTGGGTTGTGCTGTCGCCGGACGATGGCGAATGGGACCGTTACGACTGGTCCGAACTTGGCCCCAAGCTGGAGACCCTGCGCTGCGGCGGCGCCACAAGGGCCGACAGCGTTGGCAACGGACTGCGGGCGGCGGCCATGGTGGCGGCCGACGATGACTGGATCCTGGTACACGACGCGGTCCGCCCTTGCCTCAGCCGGGAAATGCTCGCCACGCTGTTGGGCGAACTGGCTGATGACAAGGTTGGCGGCATCCTTGCCGTTCCGGTCGCCGATACCCTGAAACGTGCCGACGGCGAGCAGCGCGTCGCCGCCACCGAGGCGCGCGATGGCCTGTGGCAGGCGCAGACGCCGCAGATGTTCCGTTACGGAATTCTCAAGGAAGCCCTGGAGAAGTGCCGCGCCGTTACCGACGAATCCGGCGCGATCGAGGCGCTCGGTCTCCGGCCGCGCCTGGTGCCTGCCGACGCGACCAATCTCAAGGTGACTTACCCCGCCGATCTGGTCATGGCGGCGCTGATCCTCAGGGGGCGAAAATGAATTTCCGGGTCGGGCAAGGCTACGACGTGCATCGACTGGTCGCCGGCCGCAAGCTGATCCTCGGCGGTGTCGAGATTCCCCATGAAACCGGCCTGCTCGGGCATTCGGACGCCGATGCGCTG
>DAOMFF010000273.1:0-2662 GCA_035429665.1 Azonexus sp. | reverse complement strand
ATCCGCGCCCAGCCGTGGAGCCCGTTCATCGCCGGCAACGAGAACAAGAAGGACGGTCCGGAAGGCAAGTAATCCGGGCTAACTGTCAGTCGCGAACAACGGGGGCTTCGGCCCCCGTTTTTTTGGCCCGACGCGGCAGTGTTTTGAAAATCGCCCTTTTTTGACGGTCGACCGCAACCGTCACGCACTACGTTACGGAATCCGCCGCATCGCCTCGCGGGCGCTGAGCGGCGATAGCCGCCCGCCCATCGCCGCGACAAAATCGCGCACGGCTTGCGGGTTCCAGCGCGCGTAGTCACGCAAGGCCCAGCCGATGGCCTTGCGGATGAAGAAATCGCTCTCCGGCGCCAGCGTTTCCGCGTAGCCGAAGAGCCGTTCGGTGTCGGTCTCCAGCCGCCAGCCAAGCTGATGGATCACGGCGATGCGCCGTACCCACAGGCAATCGTGGCGAAGCGCGGCATCCATCGTCAGCTGCGCATCGGGGTCGCTGCAGCGCCCGGCGCGAACCACGTCGCCGACGATCCCGGCCAGCCCATCGACGGTTTCCCACCACGGTTCGCGCTGCGCCAGCGCCAGCAGCGGCGCGACCGCGCTCAGGTCGAGCCGCCCGACATGGCAGGCCAGCAGGTCGATGGCGGCGTAGCGGTATTCGCGTTCAGGCTGGCGCCACAGTTGGTCTGCTGCGGTCAACAGCCGTTTCTGGTCGAAATCCACCTTGAGCAGCGGCTTGAGCGCCGCGCGCCGGGCCGGCGTCGGAATGCCGAGAAAGGGAAACTGGTTCCGCAGATAGGCGCGCATGTCCGCCGCCCGCGCCGGATCGGCGAGCGCGGCGAGCGTGTGCTGGATTTGCGCGGCAAGTTGTTCCGGCATGGTGGCGACCTGTGGCACGGCAACCGTCAGTATGGCAGCGAACGTCTTCGTTCAGCGCCGGGTCAGCAGCAAGCCGCTCTCCAAATGGTGCGTGTAGGGGAACTGGTCGAACACCGCCGCCGCGCTCACCCGATGCGTGGCCTGCAAGGCAGCGACGTTTTCCTGCAAAGTCTGCGGGTTGCAGGAGATGTACAGGATATTGTCGAAGCCGGTGGCGAATTCGAGCGTCGTGGCATCCAGCCCGCTGCGTGGCGGGTCGACGAACAGCGTCGAGAAGCGGTAGCCGGCGAGGTCGATCTCCTTCATCCGCTTGAGCACCGTCCGGCCCGCCAGCGCGTCGGCGATCTCCGCGCTGGACGCGCGCACCAGCGCCAGATTGCCGACCTCGTTGGCGACCATATTGTATTGTGCGGCATGCACCGACGACTTGCTGACCTCCGTGGCCAGCGCCCTGCCGAACAGCGGCGCCAGCGCCATCGTGAAATTGCCGTTGCCGCAATAAAGCTCCAGCAGATCGCCGCCGAGGCTGGCGGCCTGAGCGCAGGCCCAGCCCAGCATTTGCCGGTTAACGCCGCCATTGGGCTGGGTAAAGCTGCCCTCGACCTGCTGGTAGCGCAGGTGGCGCCCGTTCAGCTCGAATTCCTCCAGCAGCCAGTCGCGATCCAGCACGACCTTCTGGCCACGGCTACGGCCAATGATCTGGACGCCGAGATCGGCCGCCAAGTCGCGCGCCGCCAGTTCCCAACCGATGCCGAGCGGGCGGTGATAGATCAGCGTGACCATCAACTCGCCGCTCAGCGTCGCCAGAAAATCCGCCTGAAACAACCCGCCGCGCAAGGTCTGGCTGGCGCGCAGCCGCGCCATCAGACGCGGCATCAGCCCGCAGATCGACTCGGCAGCCATTGGAAAATCGTCGACCATCACCGGCTGCTTCGGGTTCTCCGGATCGAACATCGCATAGTGCAGCTCGTCGTCCTGGTGCCAGACGCGAAACTCGGCGCGCAAGCGGTAGTGCTCGGGGGCGGAGGGAAAAACCTCGGGCTCGGGGATGGCGAACGGCGCGAAAGCGAGCCGGAACTGCGCAAGCTTTTCGGCGAGCAGGGCCTGGTAATTGTCGGGATCGGTGCTGGGCAATGGCATGGGCTGAAGGGCGGCAGGTCGGTTTCTGGAACGGCAGGCAAGAAACCACAATCAGGAAAAACCATCCCCGGAACCCGGGGACAAAGCGACGGCGGAATATACGCCGGTCTGCCGATTTGCGGGTGAGTTTGGCGGCAAATTCCGGTTCAAAGGGTTTGGAAATGGAAATCCGTATTATTGGGTGTAAATGGGTGCGCTATTGGTTTGATGATCCGTTCCGAAACGCTCCAACGTACGCAAGAGGTCCTGAATCTCATCGCCAGAACCGAGGAATTCAAAGGCGCATGGCGGGCTTTCGGCACGCAGGCGTCCGATCGGCTGTCAGCCCTGCGGCGCGTCACCGGCATCGAAAGTATCGGTTCATGGACCCGGATCGAAGGCAGAAAACTGTCTGATCGGGAGGTCGAGCGATTGCTTTCCAGCCTCCAGATCAAGTCGTTCGCGGCCCGCGACGAGCAGGAGGTACTCTTCGTCGGCCGGAACCGGCCACAACCCGCCGGTCGGGATTGCTATCGAATTTCAATAGCTCGGGCGTCGTGCGCGTCCGGCGAATGGCTGCTATTCGCCGAGCAGATTGACGTCATCTCTTCCTAGACCCGGCCAACTGCGGCCGATAACACCAACATCCAACCAGCCTACATTCAGCAGTTCA
>DAOMFF010000272.1:0-2664 GCA_035429665.1 Azonexus sp. | reverse complement strand
CCTTCGTCAATCCTTGCGCACGAAGAGCAGCGCGGCATAGCCGACGATGCCGCCGAACATCAGCAGCGACCAGTTGGCCATCGACAGCCCGAGGAATTCCCAGTCACGGCCGGTGCAGAAGCCGGTGGCGAGGAACATCGACGGCCATGCCATCCCCAGCCAGTCGACCAGACGCTCGATGGCGTTGGGGTCGCTGTAGCTGCACTCGGTCGCCAGATGCGGGAAAGCCTGCATCCAGGTCTGATAGCCGGCGACCGCCGCACCCCCGGCGGCCAGTAACGCAACCAGCACCGACCAGAGCAGCCGCCCGGCGGGCGCGATCACCCCGAGCAGCGCGACCACCCCAATGACCATGTAGAGCAGGCGCTGGAATATGCACAATGGACACGGCGCCAGCCTGAGCAGGTTCTGCAGTTCCATGCCGACCGCCACGAGGCCGAACACCCCCAGTGCCAGCGCAGCAAACCATGCCCTGACGGGCGCCTTACGCCAAGGCATAGCTGCGCATCCGGACCGACAGGTCCTGCAACTGGCGGATTCCGGAGGCCTCGGCCTTCTGGCACCATGACTGGAGGTCGGCAATCAACTGCTCGCGGCTGGCGTTGCTCCGCTTCCAGACCGCCGTGAGTTCCTCGCGCATGGCGTAGAAAGTGGCGAGATTCTGGCTTCGCGCCAGCATCTCTTCGAGGCGCTTCCGCCAGTCCTCCGGAATCTGCCCGACATCGGTTTCCAGCCACTGCTTCAATCCCTTGTAGCTGGCCTTGTCCTGCAACCTGGCCAGTTCCTCGCGGTAAAGCTTATTCATCAACTTGGCGTAGCTTGCCAGCACGTCATAGCGGTTGTTGATGACCGCTTCCAGCGTATTGCCATCGACCACCGGGCGCGGTGTAACGAGTTTCGGCACCGGCGCCAGTTTCTTTACCCTGGCCATGCCGAGCGCCGACAGGATGCGGATGTACATCCAGCCGATATCGAATTCGTACCAGCGGTTCGACAGCTTGGCCGAGGTCGCGAACGAATGGTGATTGTTGTGCAATTCCTCGCCACCGATGAAGATGCCCACGGGAAAGATGTTGGTCGAGGCATCGGCGCAATTGAAATTGCGGTAGCCCCAGTAGTGTCCGAGGCCGTTGATGACGCCGGCCGCCCAGAACGGAATCCAGACCATCTGCGCGCCCCACATCAGCGCGCCGGGAATGGCACCGAACAGGACGACGTCGATGATCAGCATCAGGACGATTCCGGCTTTCTGGCCCGGCGTGTAAACGTGCCGTTCCAGCCAGTCGTCCGGCGTGCCGTGGCCGTAGCGGCGCAAGGTTTCCGGGTTGCGCGCCTCCTTGACGTAGAGGAAGACGCCGCCCCACAGTACCCGGTTGATCCCCAGCACCTGCGGGCTGTGGGGATCATCGGGCGTTTCGCACTTGGCGTGATGCTTGCGATGAACCGCCGCCCACTCCTTGGTGCCCATGCCGGTGGTCAGCCACAGCCAGAGACGGAAGAAATGCGCCGGCAACGGTGACAGATCAAGTGCCCGGTGCGCCTGATGGCGGTGCAGAAAGATGGTCACGGAAGCGATCGTGACATGCGTGGCACCGAGGAGCACCAGTACGTAGCCCCACCAAGGCAGATCAATGACGCCCGATAACATGCGGCCCCGCGAAAATGAGTCGAAAGCGCCATTCTACGGCATGCAACCGGCGACCGACACGGCACGATTGTCCGGCGAAAAGTGCTCTCCGGGAAGCGTCGACCGCAACAGGGTGGACCGCGACGCAGGCCGCCGTTAAGATTGCCGGATGAACACACGCATACTCCTGGTCGAAGACGACGAACGCCTGGCCGATCTGACGGCCGAATACCTCACCAAGAACGATCTGCTGGTGAGTATCGAGCCGCGCGGCGACAAGGCCGAGGCTCGCATCCTGGCCGAGCAGCCGGATCTGGTCATTCTCGACGTCATGCTGCCGGGCAAGGACGGCTTCGAGGTCTGCCGCGCCGTGCGCCAGCAGTACCGCGGCGTGATCCTGATGCTGACGGCGCGCGACGAGGATTTCGACCAGATCCTCGGCCTCGAGATGGGCGCCGACGACTACATCGCCAAGCCGGTGCAGCCGCGCGTGCTGCTCGCCCGCATCAAGGCCCTGCTGCGCCGCCTGCCGGCGACCGGCGAAGGCCCGGCCGGCGAATCCGAAACAATGGTTTTCGGCCAGTTCCGGATCAGCCAGGCGACGCGCACCGCTTCGCTGGGCGGCGAAACCATCGACCTGACCACCGCTGAATTCGACCTCCTCTGGCTGCTCGCCTCGCACGCCGGCAATGTCCTGTCGCGCGACGACCTGCTGCAGGAACTGCGCGGCATCGGCTTCGACGGCCTCGACCGCTCGATCGACGCCCGCATCTCGCGCCTGCGCAAGAAGCTGAACGACGACCCGGAAAACCCGACGCGCATCAAGACCGTGCGCGGCAAGGGCTACCTGTTCAGCAAGCATGACTGGAACTGAGCCCGGCGACGGGCGCGAAAAAAGCCAGGGCCTCGTCCGCTCGCTCTTCCGTGTCTCGCTGCCGCGCTGGCGGGGCGGGCGCTACAGCCTGTCCAAGCTGTTCTTCAATTTCTACCTGCTGGCGATGGGCTCCTTCGTCGCCATCGCCTTCACCGCCGACTTC
>DAOMFF010000271.1:0-2668 GCA_035429665.1 Azonexus sp. | reverse complement strand
TCGGAATTCGAACTGCACGCCCGCGCCATCCTCGGCCTGCCGGTCGACACCGCGCTGCGCGAACCCGGCGCGTCGGCGGTCATCTACGGCGGGATCGAAAAAGCGGGCATCGCCTTCGCGGGTGTCGGCGAAGCGCTGGCCGTGCCGCGCAGCGACCTGCGTCTGTTCGGCAAGCCGGAGTCGTTCACGAAGCGCCGGATGGGCGTCGCCGTGGCCAATGGCGATGACGTGACGCAGGCGCGGGAACGGGCGAAACTGGCGGCGAGTCGGGTCAGACCGGTAGCGGAGTGACCTGATCCCTTGTCGGTTGGGCAACCGGAAGATTCGGGCTGTCGCACCCCAAGGGTACTTCCTGCGAGGCGCGGTCGACCGGTCAAAAGACCCGAAAACCATACAGATGAGGAGAGTGCCTCGCTCCGCTTGGGCGAGCGCCCCGACGAACAATGGGGCCGAGCTTTCATTCGGGGAAATCAGAGAAATTCAGGCCGGATCAGCACCACTCTCACCGCCGCCGACGCGTAGCGCGGTGAAAATCGCTAGCGCCTGGAGTATGGCGATGCCGATCAGAACCTGGGCGAAGCGTCGGTGGTCCATGAACACGCCGAAGACGATCGGGGCCAGCGCCAGCCCGACATCGAGGCCCGAGTAGACGAAGCCGTAAACCCGGCCGTAGGCGGCCTGTCCGAAGCGTGAGGTGGCCACGCGCCGGACCAGGAGATCGCGCGAGGGACCGGCGACCCCGGTGCAGAAGCCAATGCCGATCATCAGGGGGAGAACCATCCAGCGCGGGAGCGGCAGTGTCGCCAGCGCAACGGCCAGTATTGCCGCCACGCCCAGCGCCAGCGCGATCAGACGTTCGTGATCACCCTTGCGGGCAAGGAAACCGCCACCGAGAATGCCGGCAGCGCCGCCCAGCAGGTATGCCGAGAGAGCGCTGGCGGCAAGGGCAAGCGAGAGCCCGTGGAGATTCTGCAGGATAGGGGCGGCGAAATTCTGGATTGCCCCGAAGGCAGTGGTGATCAGGAAGAAGAAAGCGAAACACATCCACACCGCCGGCGAACCGAGGAAGGCGAAGATGGAGACGCCTTCGTCTTCCTTCGCTTTGTGCGCGATGCCTGGTGGATCGGTGAGCGCATCGCGGCGCCAGAACAGCAGGGCAAGCGCGGCTGCTGCGACCATGGCTGCACTCAGCGCGGCGGCTCGCCAGCCGGCGCTGGCGGCAATCGCAGTCAGGAGCAGCGGCGCCAAGGCCCAGCCGAGGTTCCCCGACAGGCCGTGCACGGCGAAGGCATGGCCGAGGCGCGGCTGCGAGACGTGGCGGTTCAGCACCGTGAAATCGGCGGGATGGAAGACGCTGTTGCCCAGCCCGGCGAGCGCGGCGACAAGCATCAGCCCGGCGTAGCCATCGGCGAATGCGAGCAGCACTGCGGCAAGGAAAAAGCAAGCGATGCCGCCACCCAGCACCCGCGCCGCACCCAGTCGATCGACCAGAAAACCCGATAGCGCCTGGCCGATGCCGGAGATGACGAAGAAGACCGTCATGGTCGCGCCGATGCTGGTAAAGCTGAGTCCGAAATCGTTCATCAACCACGGAAACAAGGGCGGGAGCAGCAGGTGAAAAAAATGCGACACACCGTGCACGAAGCCGATCACGGCGATCGCCTCGACATCGTTATGTTGTTGCGGGGGCAGGGTGGTGCTGGTCATGTGCGGCAACCGGGATGGCGGATGAACGGAGTCTACCGGCTTCTTGCCTGCAGCGCGCCAGCGCTTTAGCCTTGTGTCTTCGAGTGACAGGCCGGGCAAATGCAGATCTTCATCGACACCGAGTTCACCGCGCTCGCACGCGAGGCAAGCCTGATCTCCTTCGGCGCGGTCAGCGCAGACGGCCGCGAGTTCTATTGCGAACTGACACCCGTGGTGCCGGAGGAATGCTCGGCCTTTGTTCGGGAGATCGTCTTGCCGCTGCTCGAAGGCGGTGTGGCGGCTTGCCCGCGTGCCCGATTCGCTGAACGGCTCGCTGCCTGGCTGGGGCAGTTCGACGAGCCGATGTTGCTCGCGGACAGCGACTGGGACATCTACGTCATGCGCCGTGCCGTGAACGGCGAGCGCAATCGCCTCCCGGGGCTGCTCACGCTCCCCGGCCCCACGGGCCCGCTGGACGTCATGCTGCTGATGCTCGCGCCCCTCTCGGCCGAGGCGATGGCGATTTTCGAGCGCGAAGTCGCGCAGCACTTCGCCAGGGACAATCGGCAACATCATGCGCTGGTCGATGCCAGAGCCATGCGCGCGGGCCTGCTGGCTGTCATTTCCACCCCTAAAAAGGGGTAGGGGGTCGTGCGGTTGCGCGTGACTCCCTTTCGCTCCGACCATGAATCGAGATTCGGGCCGGGAATCTCCCGGCCGCATCGGTTAGAATGCCAAGTTTTCAGCAATTTACGATGGGGCTGGTGATGACGCCGCAAAGCAAGCCGAACACTGACGACCTGCGGATCAGGGAAATCAAGGAATTGGTGCCGCCGGCGCACGTTTTCCGCGAATATCCGGTGTCGAATCGCGCGGCGCAGACGACCTACGCCGCCCGCCAGGCCATCCACCGCATCCTGCATGGCGCCGACGACCGCCTGCTGGTCGTCATCGGCCCCTGTTCGATCCACGACTACGATGC
>DAOMFF010000270.1:0-2693 GCA_035429665.1 Azonexus sp. | reverse complement strand
CCGATGATCCACACGCTGCGCCGGATCAGGTATTCGGCCACCGCCGCCAGTTGTTCGGCGGCCGGCGTCGCAATGTGGGAGAGCTTCGCCAGCAGGGCGGCGACCCGCTCGCGCTGCTCGTGAATGCCGGCTTCCGTGCTCTGGTCGGCGTGAAGCAGCGATTCCACCATGCGGTCGCCGATTTCCAGGTCCATGGCGCGCAACTGTGTGCGCGCGGCATCTGCCAGTTTGTCGGTCGCCAGGCGCATGCCGAGTCCGAATTCCGCATTGTCCTCGAACAGCGAGTTGTTCCATGCCGGCCCGCGGCCCTCGGCATTGGTGCAATACGGCGTGGTCGGCAGATTGCCGCCGTAGATCGACGAACAGCCGGTGGCGTTGGCAATCAGCATGCGATCGCCAAAAAGCTGCGTGGCCAGCCGGATGTAAGGGGTCTCGCCACAACCGACGCAGGCGCCGGAGAATTCAAAGAGCGGCGGCAGCAGCATCGACCCGGGCACCGTTCCACGCTTGGCAAGACGTCGGTCGTAGTCGGGAAGGGTCAGGAAAAACGCCCAGTTCTCGGCCTCCTGCGCCCGCAGCGGCGGCTGCTCGGACATGTTCAGCGCCTTGCGCGAGACATTGCTCTTGTCGCGGATCGGACAGACTTCGACGCACAGCGTGCAGCCGGTGCAGTCCTCCGGCGCAACCTGGTAGCTCATCCGCCAGCCCGCCGGGTAATCCCTGCTGCGCGGCGGCATCTGCTTGAAGGTTGACGGCGCCTGCGCGGCCAGTTCGGCCGGGAAGACCTTGGCGCGGATGGCCGAATGCGGGCAGACGAATACGCACTTGCCGCACTGCGTGCACAGGTCGCTCTCGAGTACCGGAATCTGAAGAGCCAGGTTGCGCTTCTCGTAGCGGGCGGTGTCGGTCGGCCAGGTACCATCGGCGGGAAACAGCGAAACCGGCAAGCTGTCGCCCTTGCCGGCGATCAGGGGAACAGTCACCTTATGGACGAAGTCGCTGATGTGCCGTGAAGCGACGGGCTGGGCGGACTCGCCGGAAGCAAGCTCCGGTACCGTGACCTGGTGCAGGCAGGCCAGCGTCTTGTCGATGGCGCGGTAATTCAGTTCGGCGATGCGCCGCCCCTTGCGCCCGTACGTTTTTTCGACGGCATGCTTGATCGCGGCAATCGCCTCCTCGTGCGGCAGGATGCCGGAAATGGCAAAGAAGCAGGTCTGCATAACCGTGTTGATGCGGCGCCCCATGTCGGCTTCGAGCGCCACCTGATAGGCGTCGATGACGTAGAAGATGATCTTCTTTTCCACCATCCTTTGCTGCATCGCCGGCGGCAGGGCCGTCCAGACCCGCTCGGGCGGGACATTGGTGTTGAGCAGAAAAACCGCGCCCGGCGCCGCATGCACCAGCAGATCGTGGGTTTCGAGGAAAAGCGGCTGATGGCAGGCAATGAATCGGGCATCGCCATCACCCGTCAGGTAAGCCGAGCGGATCGGACTGGGGCCGAAACGCAGGTGCGAAACGGTCATCGCCCCCGACTTCTTGGAGTCGTAAACAAAGTAGCCCTGGGCGTGGAGATCGGTTTCGTCACCGATGATCTTGATCGAGTTCTTGTTGGCCGAGACCGTGCCGTCCGACCCGAGACCGTAGAAGACGGCAGCGAATGTGTCGTGCGCGGCATCGGTGCGGAAGTTGGCATCGAAAGGGAGCGACAGCCCGCTCAGATCGTCGTTGATACCGACCGTGAAGCAGCGCTTCGCCCTTGGAATCCCGCCCGGCGACTTCCCGCCGGTCGCGGTCAACGCCGCGAAAACGGCCAAAACCATGGCCGGGTTGAATTCCTTGGAACCCAGCCCGTAGCGCCCGCCGATCACCTTGGGCATGGCGCCGAAGCGCGGCGTCTCGCCGCTGAAGTCCTCGGCCAGCGCGACCAGCACATCCTTGTACAGCGGCTCGCCGTCGGCGCCCGGCTCCTTGCAGCGGTCGAGGACGGCAATCGCCCGGGTCGTCGCCGGCAGGGCGGTGAGCAACGCCGCCGGCGCCCACGGCCGGAACAGGCGCACCTTCAAGAGACCAACCTTCTGGCCGTGACGGTTCAGGTGCTCGACGGTCTCCTGCACCGTCTCGGCACCCGAACCCATCAGGACGATGACGTGCTCGGCGTCGGGCGCGCCAAAGTAGTCAAACAATTTGTATGGGCGCCCGGTCAGCTTGGCGAACTTGTCCATATTCTGCTGCACGATGCCAGGGAAAGCATCGAACCACGGATTCTGCGCCTCGCGGGCCTGGAAGAAGACATCGGGATTCTGCGAGGTGCCGCGCAACACCGGGTGCTCCGGCGACAGGGCGCGGGTCCGGTGGGCGCCGATCAGTTCCTGCGGCAGCATTTTGTGCAAGACATGATCGTTGACCGCGACAATCTTGGCGACTTCATGGGAAGTCCGGAAACCGTCGAAGAAATGCAGGACCGGAATGCGCCCGGCCAGTGTCGCGGCCGTCGCGATGACCGCCATGTCGTGGGCTTCCTGCACCGAATTGGACGACAGCAGCGCGAAGCCGGTGCCGCGCGTGGACATCACGTCGGAATGATCGCCGAAGATCGACAGCGCGTGCGTCGCGACCGCACGGGCGGCGACGTGGAAGACCGTCGGCGTCAGTTCGCCGGCAATCTTGTACATGTTGGGAATCATCAGCAGCAG
>DAOMFF010000269.1:0-2704 GCA_035429665.1 Azonexus sp. | reverse complement strand
ACAGCTGCTTCATCAGGATGCCGCCGACGCGGGCGCGCACTTCGGTTTCCTTGGCGCCTTCGGTCTGGGCGACGATTTCCACCGCGTTCGGGACGCTGCGCGGCTGCATTTCCAGCACGGTGACCGGCATGGCGCCGCCGGCCTTGGGTGGCGCTTCCGTCTTGGAACAGGCGCCGAGCAGCAGCGCGGCGCTGACCAGGGCGGGAAGCAGCAGGGCATTCGGGAAACGGTGCGGCAGGGCTTGGGATGAGTGCATGTCGGGGCTCCGGAGATGGCGGTCGGGCAGGGCTGCGTGGCCCGCGGGATTGGCGATGCGCGCATTTTACATACAATCGTGTATGTATGTAAATAATAGCAAGCAATTTTCTGGCGCGTAATGCCGCCGGCAGGCGGCGGTTCGCCATCCCTGACACGGTGGCGCGGCTTCCATTCCCCTTAAAACAGGAGCGTCATCGGCGCCGGGCAGGGCGGCGCGCCATATTTGGCATTGCGCTTCACGCTGCCGGATTGAGCGTTATAATCAAAACTTTTTTCGCCCACTGGAGTACCTATGTCGCATTCTCTTCGCCCCCTGGCGATTGTCGTCGGCCTCGCACTGGCCTTTCCGGCGCTGGCTGCCGACCCGGCCGCCAAGCCTGCCGCCAAACCCGCTCAGAAGGCCGCTGCCAAGCCTGCCGCCAAGGCCGAGCCGGCGCCGATGGCGTCTCCTGATTTTGAAATTTCGCACAATCTGAGTCCGGAGGGCGAGAAGCATGTGCAGGCCATCGTCGATCGCTTCAACAAGGAAACCGGTGGCAGCCTGAAGCTCGGCCGCCTGGAGAAGAACGAAAGGCCCGCCGTCCTCAACCTGATCCACCCCTACGAGGTCAGTGACGTCCTCACCCAGGCAAAGTATTTCATTCCTCTGCACGAAATGATGGCCAAGGCCGGCCAGCCCCTGAACATGAACGAACTCTCCGGCGACCTGAAGGCCGGGGTGGTGGATGCCAAGGGCCGGCTGGTAGCCTTGCCGGTCGCCTATTCGACGCCGGTCCTGTTCTACAACAAGAATGCCTTCCGCAAGGCCAAGCTCGATCCGGAGCAGCCGCCGAAGACCTGGTTCGAGATGCAGGGCATGCTCGACAAGCTCCAGGACGCGGGCTATTCGTGCCCGTACACGACGTCGTGGCCGGTCTGGGTGCATATCGACAATGTCAGCGCCGTTTCCGGCCTGCCGTCGGTTACCGAAAAGGGTGCCCTGGCCTTCAACGGACTACCGCAGGTCAAGCACATCGCGATGATGGCGACGTGGACCAAGGCCAACTATTTCCGCCACTTCGGTCGCGGAGCCGAGGGCAGCCAGAAGTTCAGTTCGGGCGAGTGCGCGATCATCACGACCGACTCCCGCGAACAGGCCGAATTCCGGGAGGCCAAGGGCGTCGACCTGGGGGTGGCGCCGCTGCCGTATCACGACGATGTCTACGGCGGGCGCCAGAACACGCTCGCCGACGGCTTCGCGCTGTGGGCGGGCGCCGGGCGATCGGCCGCCGAATACAAGCAGGCGGCCAGGTTCGTTTCGTTCATGCTGGCGCCGGACATGCAGGTCGAACTGGTCAGCGTCTACGGCGGCCTGCCGATGACGGCGGCGGCGCGTGCCGCGGCGCGCAGCAAGTTGCTGAAGGAAGGGCAGGCAACCCTTGAGGTGGCCTACGGTTCGCTCAAGGGCAAGGGCGCTGCACAATCGCGGCATGTCTCCGACATCGACCCGGTGCGCATCATCGCCGACGAGGAACTGGAATCGGTCTGGGCCAACAAGGCTCCGGCCAAGGCGGCGCTCGACACCGCGGTCAATCGTGGCAACGCGGTGCTGGCGGCCAAGCCGGCGCTGAAAAAGTCGCAGCCGTTCTGATGCCCGTTCCACTGCCGCTGCCGCGCTGGATTGCCCATCGCGGCGGCGGCAGTCTGGCACCGGAAAATACCCTGGCCGGCATTCGTGTCGCGGCGCGGCTGGGGTTCAAGGCCGTCGAGTTCGATGTCATGCTGAACGGGGACGGCACGCCCGTCCTCATTCACGACGAGACGCTGGAGCGGACGACGAACGGTGCCGGTCGCGTCTGCGACACGCCGGATTCAGTGCTTTTCTCGCTCGATGCCGGTCACGGCGAGCGCATTCCCCGTTTTGCCGAGGCCGCCGCGTTATGTCGCGAACTCGGCCTGCTCGCCAACGTCGAGATCAAGCCGGCAGCCGGACACGAACTGGCGACCGCCGCGGTGGTTTCCCGTCAGACCGCCGACCTGTGGCGCGGGGCGGCGGTTCAGCCGCTCCTGTCTTCCTTCTCGCTGGCAGCCCTCGAGGTGGCGCGCGACGTGGCCCCGGAAATCCGCCGCGGCGTGCTGTTCGAAGCCCCGCCTCGCGACTGGCGGGCGGAAGTGCAGCGGCTGCGCGCGATTTCCCTGCATTGTGACGCCGACCTGTTGCGCGACGAGGTCCTGGCCGAGGCGCGGGCGCATGACATTCCAGTCTTGTGTTACACGGTCAACGCGCCGGAACAGGCAGAAATGCTTTTTTCCCGCGGCGTCAGTGGCCTGTTCACCGATCGCCTCGATCTTTTTGCCGGATAGCTCGGGCGCCGGCTGCAAAGGGGGCAGGGTTTTCTTTTAGAATTGGGAGCTTCGAATCCAGCGCCCCTTGCGGCAGTCAGTTCATGAACAGCTCAGAAATCCG
>DAOMFF010000268.1:0-2740 GCA_035429665.1 Azonexus sp. | reverse complement strand
GGCTCTACGCGCTGGCGATCGAACTCGGGGCCAGCGATGAAGGCAAACCGGGCGAGCGCTTCGCAGGCTTTTATGCGGCGTATTTTCGCGACCGGGACGGCAACAAGCTGAACTTCTTCCACATGGGTTAGCCCCCGCGTCCGCATCCGCTTGCTTGGCCCATGAACGGCTTGCTGACCTGGCTGCCCGCCCTGGCACTCTCGCCACTGCTCTTCGCGCAGGGCGTGTATGTCCGCCGCGTGACACCGAGGTTGCCGGAAGCACCGGGAAACCGGTCTGGCGTGAGCGGCGGCGGACCATCGCTCAATCTGCTGATCCTTGGGGACTCCGCCGCCGCCGGGGTGGGCGCCTCGTCGCAGGCGACCGCTCTGGCAGGTCGCCTCGTCGAGGAACTGATGCCGGACTTCAAGGTGACTTGGCAACTTCATGCGGAATCGGGCGTGACGACACGCGACCTCATCGCACGACTCGATGGAGTCGCCGGCGGGCGCTTCGACGTGGCGATCGTGTCGATCGGCGTCAATGATGTCATCACTGGCCGGCGAACCGGACAATGGACAGCCGCATTGGCCAGCTTGCTCGATCTGCTGGAATCGGGCTTCGGCGTCCGCCACATCCTGCTCTCGGAGTTGCCGCCGATGCACCGCTTCACTGCCCTGCCGCAGCCGTTGCGATGGTGCGTCGGTCTGCGTGCCCGCCGTTTCAACGACGAACTCCTGCGCTTTGCCGGCCGTGACCGGCGGTGCGCCGTGGTCTCCCTGAACTATCCCCGGGATCCATCTTATCTCGCGTCGGACGGATTCCATCCGGGTGAGCCGGCCTACCGCCACTGGGCCGCCGCAGTGGCTGCCAGCGTCCGGCAATTGCCATCAGGCGCAGCCAGCGAAGATCGCCCGGCCTGATCGCCCTGGCAGGCGTCGCCATCGGGGTTGCCGGCGTGCCCGGCCTATTCTTCCTCCCAGACGACAGGCGCATGGCGGTTGCCCCAGGTTTCGATACGTGCCGCGAAATGTTTTTCGATGCTCGCTCGCTTGGCCTTGAGGGTCGGCGTCAGCATGCCGTTCTCCGGGGTCCACGCCTTGGTGCTGATGACGAGGTAGTCCAGCTTTTCGTGCGGATCCAGCGTTGCATTGACCGCCTGCAGGTGGCTTGCGAGGTCCGCCTCGATCGCGGCGCGGGCGGCGGGCAGGCGGGCGATGGCCGCCTCGTTGAGAACGACGATGCCGACCGGCTGGCTCAAACCGGAGCCGATCACCAGGCAGACATCGAGCGACGGATTCTGGATCAGCTTGTGCTCGATCGGCGCCGGCGCCACATACTTCCCCTTGCTGCTCTTGAAGTTGTCCTTGATCCGCCCGATCAGGCGCAGGCGCCCGTCGGCATCGATCTCCCCCTTGTCGCCGGTGCGCAGCCAGCCATCCTCGGTAAACAGTTCGGCCGTTAGTTCCGGCGCCAAGTAGTAACCCAGGGCGGCGCCCGCGCTGAGCACCTGCACCTCCCCGGTCTGCGGGTCGATGCGGTGATCGACGCCGTCCCCCGGCCTGCCGACCGTTCCCCACCCGTCCTCGCCGACCTCGGTCATGTGCGAGGCGCTCGCCAATTCGGTCATGCCGTAACCTTCGACAAACCTGATGCCCAGCCGGTGGTACCAGCGCAGCAGATCCTCCGACAGCGGCGCGCTGCCGCAACCGCACAAACGTGCAGCGTCGAGGCCCAGCCCCTTCTGTATCTTGCGGCGGACGAAATGGCCCAGAAAGGGAATTGCCAGCAGCCGGTCGAGCTTGGGTGCAGGCATCTTTGCCAGCACCCCCTGCTGAAACTTCAGCAGCAGGCGCGGAACGGAAATGAACAGCGTCGGGTGCGCCCGTTGCAGATCCTCCATGAAGGAATCGAGCGATTCGGCAAAGTACAGGTGGCATCCCCCGTCAAGTGAGCCGAGTTCAAGCGCCGAACGCTCCATGATGTGGGCCAGCGGCAAATAGGAGAAAGTGCGGTCGGCCGGGGAAATGCCCAGCTGCCGCCTGACCGTGAGCCAGCCGGAAGTGAGGCTGTCGAAGCTGTGCATCACGCCCTTGGCCTGGCCGGTGGTACCGGAGGTGTAGATGATCGAGCACAGGCCAGAGCCAGCGCGCAGCGGACTGCCGGCGATCGGCGGCGTCGTGGCAACGATGTCCTCCCAGCGCGGCGCCGCCCCCTCGACCGAGACCGGCGCCAGCGGCAGGGCCAGGCGAACGATTCCGGATGTCAGGCCATCGAGCAGGTCGACCGCATCGAGCTTGCCGATGAAGCAGGCGACCATCCCGCTATGGCCGGCAATCTGCCGGATGTTGTCGGCGGCCTGCATCGGGTAAAGCGGCACCGAGACGTGGCCCGCCATCCAGATCGCCAGGTCGGCCATGATCCAGCCGGCGCTGTTCTTGCCGAGAATGCCGATCCGCGAACCGGGCGGCCAGCCTTGCGCCTCCAGATGGGCGGCCATGCGCCGCGCTTCATCCGCCGTCTGGCGCCACGTGTAATCGCGTGTCTGTCCGCCAGCGAACGGCTGGGTCATATAGACGCGATCCGGCACCTCACGTTCCCAGCGATACAGTCTCTGCAACGGCAGCCGGGCTGGATCAACCACCGGCTGCCGGGCCCCCGGCGAACGAATGTCCATGATCCCCTCCCGATGAAGCTGCAGGCAGATGCGGCGGAACGCTTTGGATGTCCTTCGGAGACAAGGACAGGCATATCAGGCGAC
>DAOMFF010000267.1:0-2742 GCA_035429665.1 Azonexus sp. | reverse complement strand
GATGCCGCGGTCGACGGCGCGCTGATCGCCAAATACCGCAACACCGGCCAGACCTGCGTCTGCGCCAACCGTATCCTCGTGCAGTCGGGGGTTTATGAGGAATTCGCCCGCAAGCTGGCGGCGCGCGCCGACGAACTGAAGGTCGGCGCCGGCAGTGAGGAAGGCGTCGCGCAGGGTCCGCTGATCGACGATGCGGCACTGGCCAAGGTCGAGGCGCATGTCGCCGACGCGCTGGCCAAGGGCGCCCGCGTGCTGTGCGGTGGCGCTCGCCATGCGCGCGGCGGCAACTTCTACCAGCCGACGGTGCTCGCCGACGTGACGCCCGACATGAAGGTGGCGCGCGAGGAAACCTTCGGGCCGGTGGCGCCGCTATTCCGCTTCAGCACCGAGGTCGAGGCGATCGCGATGGCCAACGATACCGAGTTCGGCCTCGCCGCCTACTTCTATTCGCGCGACGTGGCGCGCTGCTGGCGTGTCGGCGAGGCGCTCGAATACGGCATGGTCGGCGTCAATACCGGGCTGATTTCCACCGAGGTGGCCCCGTTCGGCGGCATCAAGCAGTCTGGTCTTGGGCGCGAGGGGTCGAAGTACGGGATCGAGGACTATCTCGAGATCAAGTATCTCTGCTTCGACATCAACGGATGATCAAGCTCGTCATCGCGCTGGCGGCGGTCATTCTGGCATGGCTTGTCTGGCGGCAGTGGTCGGCGCGGCGACGGGCGGCCTTTATCGACCAGTACCCCTTGACCGGAATTCTTGACCAGCGCCTCGCGGCGCGGCGCCCCGAATTGACGCCGGAGCAGCGCGCCGAGGTCCTCGCCGGGTTGCGCGACTATTTCCAGATCTGTCACCGCGCCGGACGGCGCATGGTGGCGATGCCGTCGCAGGCGGTCGACGATGCCTGGCACGAGTTCATCCTGTTCACACGGCACTATGCGCGCTTCTGCCGGGGCGCCTTCGGCCGCTTCCTGCACCATACACCGGCCGAGGCGATGCATTCGCCGACCCAGGCATCGGACGGCATCAAGCGCGCCTGGCGGCTGGCCTGCGCGCGCGAGGGCATCGACCCGCGCAAGCCGCAGCGTCCGCCCCGGCTGTTCGCGATGGATGCGGCGCTGCTGATCGCCGGTGGCTTCATCTACCATCTTGATTGCCTGGCCTCCGGCCGCGACGGCGCGATGGGCGCCAGCTTCTGCGCCAGCCACATCGGCTGCGGCAGTGGCTGTTCTGGTGATTCCGGCAGTTCCGATGGCGACGGGGGAGGAGATGGCGACGGCGGGTGCGGCGGCGACTGACGCCGGCCTACTTGTGATAGACGCGACTGCTGCCGGAGCCGCCCTTCCCCGGATTGGCGACGTTGTCGAACATGTTCCAACCCTGGTGCTGGGCGTAACCGAACAGCAGCAGCGCGAGGATGCCGGTTACCAGGTTGAAGTTCTTGAACATCAGTCGTCCCCGTCCGAGGAATCGCCGCTCGCCAACGGTGCATGATCGCTCTCGGCCCAGCGCCTGGCCTCGAAGGCGGCGAAGCGCAGGCGGGTGAATACCGGAAAGAAAACAAGAAACAGCATCACCATCACGAAATTCGACCAGCCTGCCCCGCCGCTGGACACTTCGATGACATCGCGCACCGGAACCGGCTTCTCCGGGGCGATATCGGGGTCGACCGTCAGGTAGTAGGTGCCAGGCGGGATATCGAGGAAAACCACCTCGTCGGTGCGGTTGCCTTCGGACCAGCTCTCGCCGCCATCGTTGCCATAGTAGTAGGCCAGCTCCCGTGCTGCCGGCCACGCCTGGCCGCTGGCCTTGTTGACCAGCATCAGATCGAGACCGATCCAGTTGTTGTCGAGCGAAGTCGAATTGCGCACCGTCAGCTTGCGCGGCCGGTCGCGCACCTGAAATTCGTTGGTAACGACCGAATCTTCGGCCATCTGCGGCGACAAGGTGAACTCCTGGCGCAGCAGGACCTTGCCGCTGCCGAGGACGCCAAAAATAGCTTGGAGCGCGACCGCAACCAGAGCCAATTTCCAGAACAGACTACAAACCCGCCGGTGCGTTTCGGCCCAGGGATTGGGCTGGTTGGCGAAGATGCCGACCGGCGCAATCATCCGTCCCGGCAGCTTGAAGGCTTCGCCGATCACCTCGGGCGCGACATACGTGCCGAGCGACCAGTTGAGATCGTTGTCGGTCGATTCGCGCGACAGCAGCAACGGCGGCGCGACGTAGTCGACGACCCGGTTGGTCTCGCCGCAGCGAACGCGCCAGGTGAATTCGCCGGCGACCTGGATGACCTCGGCGGATTGAGCGGTCGAATAGTGCCGGAAACGCTGCCCGGAGAAATTGACGTCGGCCAGTTCCATCGCGCCGCTGCCGGCCGGCGGGTTGGACAGCACGTCGGCAATGTTCCAGTGGCCGTTGTACTCGGTCAGCCAGCGGTAGGTGCCGCTTTCGCCGGCCAGCAGATATTCGCGCCAGTCGTAGGCGATGCCGTCGACTCGCGACTCCTTGACGAGGAAACCGATGACCTCCACCGGCTTGCCTTCGAGCACCCCCTTGCTGCCAAGCGGAATGCGCGACACGTATTTTTCGTCGCGCGCGCCGAGCGCTTTCGACAGCAGCTTGTAGTTCTGGTCGGCGGTATCGACCACCGCCCCGCAACTCACGCAGCCGACCGCCAGAATTTCCCGGGAACGCGCCTGCATCGGCGCGCCGCAACTCGGGCAGCGGAAGACCTGTGCCGCG
>DAOMFF010000266.1:0-2748 GCA_035429665.1 Azonexus sp. | reverse complement strand
CCGCCGATGCCAGTCCGTTGCTTGCTGGTAGCGATGAGCAACGTTGAGCAGGCGCACCTCGGCGAAGTAGTTGCCGATCAGCTGCAGGCCGACCGGCAAGCCGTCGGCGAAACCGCAGGGAATCGACATCCCCGGCAGGCCGGCCAGGTTGACGGCGATGGTGTAGATGTCGGACAGGTACATCTGCACCGGGTCAGCCGCCTTCTCGCCAAGCTTGAAGGCGGTCGACGGCGAAGTCGGCCCCATGATCACATCGCACGCTTTGAAGGCTTCGACGAAATCGTCGGCGATCAAGCGGCGGATGCGCTGGGCCTGCAGGTAGTAGGCGTCGTAATAGCCGTGCGACAGCACATAGGTACCGATCAGGATGCGCCGCTTGACCTCGGCGCCGAAGCCCTGGGCACGGGTCTTCATGTACATGTCGTCGAGACTGCCGTACTCGGGGGCGCGGTAGCCGTAGCGCACGCCGTCGAAGCGCGACAGGTTGGAACTCGCCTCGGCCGGCGCGATGACGTAATACGCCGGCACCGACAGGTGCGAGTTGGGTAGCGAGACCTCGACGGTCGTCGCGCCGAGCTTCTCGTACTCGGCGATTGCGGCACGCACGGAAGCCATCACCTCGGCATCACAACCCTCGCCGAAAAATTCCCTGGGCAGGCCGATGCGCAGGCCATTCGGGGGCTTTTCGAGATCGCGGGCGTAGTCCTCGGCCAGGCGACCGAGCGAGGTCGAATCGCGCTCGTCGAAACCGGCCATGGCGTTGAGCAGCAACGCGCAATCCTCGGCACTTTTCGCCATCGGGCCGCCCTGGTCGAGCGAGGAAGCGAAGGCGATCATGCCGTAGCGCGAGACGACGCCGTAGGTCGGCTTGAGGCCGGTCAGGTTGCACAGCGCCGCCGGCTGGCGGATCGAGCCGCCGGTATCGGTGCCGGTCGCCGCCGGGGCGAGGCGGGCAGCGACCGCTGCCGCCGAACCGCCGGACGAGCCGCCGGGCACGCGTTCGGCATCCCACGGGTTGCGCACCGGGCCGAAGAACGAGGTTTCGTTCGACGAACCCATGGCGAATTCGTCCATGTTCGTCTTGCCCAGCGACACCATGCCGGCCTCACCGTGCATTTTGCGGATCACCGTCGCATCGTAGGGCGAAATGAAATTGGCCAGCATCTTCGAGCCGCAGGTCGTGCGCCAGCCTTCGGCGCAGAAAATGTCCTTCTGGGCGATGGGGATGCCGGTCAGCGGGCCGGCGGTGCCGGCGGCGATGCGGGCATCGGCGGCGCGGGCGGAATTCAGGCTTTTTTCGGCGTCGACCGTGACAAAGGCGTTCAGCGCCGGATTCAGGCGGGCGATACGGTCGAGAAAGAGCTGCGTCAGTTCGACGCTGGAAACCTGCTTCGCGGCCAGGGCCTGCGAAAGTTGCCTGAGGCTGGCGTCGATCATTCGATGACCTTCGGCACCAGGTAGAGCCCGGCTTCGGTTTCCGGCGCGACGGCCTGAAAGGCGGCGCGGCGATCTTCCTCGGTCACCGTGTCGTCGCGCAAGCGCTGGCTCAGATCCTGGGCATGCGCCATCGGCTCGACACCACGCGTATCGACCGCCTGCATCTGCTCGATCAACCGGAAAATGCCGTTGAGATGGCCCTGCGTGGTCACCGCCTCGGATTCGCTGATCTCGATGCGGGCGAGATGGGCGATGCGCTGGACCTGTTCAAATGTGAGCGACATGGAAGGCAAAGACTTTTTGCAGTGCACAAAGTCTTAAATTGGGAAGCGTTATAAGGTATCATAAAAGTTTTCCCTACTGCACCCTCAGCAGCGGAGTCACAGATGTTCGGTTTCCTCACCAAGTATTTCTCCAATGATCTCGCCATCGACCTCGGCACGGCCAACACGCTCATCTATGTGCGCGGCCGCGGCATTGTCCTTGACGAACCCTCGGTCGTCGCCATCCGCCTCGAAGGCGGCCCGAGCGCCAAGAAGTCCATCCAGGCCGTCGGCAAGGAAGCCAAGGACATGCTTGGCAAGGCCCCCGGCAGCATCACCGTCATTCGCCCGATGAAGGACGGCGTGATCGCCGACTTCACCGTCACCGAGCAGATGCTCAAGCAGTTCATCAAGAAGGTGCACGATTCGCGGCTGTTCAGCCCGAGCCCGCGCATCATCATCTGCGTGCCCTCCGGGTCGACCCAGGTCGAACGCCGGGCCATCCGCGAATCGGCGATCGGCGCCGGGGCCAGCCAGGTTTACCTGATCGAGGAACCGATGGCTGCGGCGATCGGCGCTGGCCTGCCGGTTTCCGACGCCACGGGTTCGCTGGTCGTCGACATCGGCGGCGGCACCACCGAGGTCGGCGTCATCTCGCTCGGCGGACTGGTCTATGCCGGTTCGGTGCGCGTCGGCGGCGACAAGCTCGACGAGGCGATCATCAACTACATCAGCCGCAATTACGGCATGATGATCGGCGAAAACACCGCCGAGAAGATCAAGAAGAACATCGGCTCGGCCTTCCCTGGCGCCGAAGTCAAGGAAATGGAAGTTTCCGGCATCAACAAGGCCGAAGGCATCCCGCGCAAGTTCACAATTTCCTCCAACGAGATTCTCGAGGCGCTGACCGACCCGCTCAACCAGATCGTTACTGCCGTCAAGTCGGCGCTCGAAAAGACCCCGCCCGAACTCGGCGCCGACATCGCCGAACGCGGCATGGTGCTGACCGGCGGTGGCGCCCTGCTGCGCGACCTCGACCGTCTGCTGA
>DAOMFF010000265.1:0-2779 GCA_035429665.1 Azonexus sp. | reverse complement strand
CGTACACCCGCGCCACCACCTCGCAGAAATGCGTGCGCGCCGGCGGCAAGCACAATGACCTCGAGAACGTCGGCTACACCGCGCGTCACCACACCTTTTTCGAGATGCTGGGCAACTTCAGCTTCGGCGACTACTTCAAGCACGACGCGATCAAGTACGCCTGGGAACTCCTGACGGAAGTCTACAAACTGCCGTCCGACCGGCTGTGGGTGACGGTCTATGCCGAGGACGACGAGGCCTACGACATCTGGACCCGCGAGATCGGCATCCCCGTCGACCGCTGCATTCGCATCGGCGACAACAAGGGCGCCCGTTACGCTTCCGACAATTTCTGGATGATGGGCGACACCGGCCCCTGCGGCCCGTGTACCGAAATCTTCTACGACCACGGCGAGCAGCACTGGGGCGGCCCGCCGGGGACGCCCGAGGAAGACGGCGACCGTTACATCGAGATCTGGAACAACGTCTTCATGCAGTTCAACCGCGACGAGCACGGCGTCATGCACCCGCTGCCCAAGCCTTCGGTCGACACCGGCATGGGCCTCGAGCGCATCGCCGCCGTGTTGCAGGGTGTCCATGCCAACTACGAGATCGACCTGTTCCGCGCGCTGATCGCCGCCGCCGCGCGTGAAACCAGCGATGCCGACATGGACAGCCCGTCGCTGAAGGTGCTCGCCGACCACATCCGCGCCTGCTCCTTCCTGATCGCCGATGGTGTCATTCCCGGCAACGAAGGCCGTGGCTACGTACTGCGCCGGATCATCCGCCGCGCCATCCGTCACGGCTACAAGCTCGGTGCCCGCGCCGCGTTCTTCCACAGGATGGTGCCGGACCTCGTCGCCGAAATGGGCGGCGCTTATCCGGAACTGGCGCGGCATCAGGCGCGGGTCATGGCGACGCTGAAGCAGGAAGAAACACGTTTCTTCGAAACCATCGAGCATGGCATGGAAATGTTGCTTCGCGAAATCGGATTCATTGTTTCTCCCGATTTCAAACTCACGCCGGGCGTGGTTAATCCAAAATACCTGTTGCCAGGGAACATCGCTTTCCAACTTCACGATACCTATGGTTTCCCAATTGATCTGACCGCAGATATTTGCAGGGAGCATGGAATTGGTGTGGATGAGCAACAGTTCAGCATCGAACTTAATGCGCAAAGGGAGCGTTCCCGAGCTGCCGGCAAATTCAAGATGGCCGCCAACCTCGAATACGACGGCCCGGCCACCACCTTCCACGGTTACGACACGCTCGAAGTCAAGGGCAACGTGCTGGCCCTGTACAAGGAGGGTGCCGCGGTCAACCAGTTGAACGAGGGTGAAACCGGCGTCGTCGTTCTCGACAACACCCCGTTCTACGCCGAGTCCGGCGGCCAGGTCGGCGATCGCGGCGTGCTGCAGTCGGTGCATGGCATCTTCGCCGTCGAGGACACGCAGAAGATCCAGGCGGCCGTCTTCGGCCACCACGGCGTCGTCAAGACCGGGGCCATAACGGTCGGCAACGGCGTCGCCGCCAGGGTCGATGTCCTGGCCCGCATGCGCACCATGCGCAACCACTCGGCGACCCACCTGCTGCACAAGGCGCTGCGCGAAGTGCTCGGCGATCACGTCCAGCAGAAGGGCTCGCAGGTCGATCCGGACAAGACGCGATTCGACTTTGTCCATAACCAGCCGCTGACCAATGCGGAAATCCGCCGCGTCGAGAACATCGTCAATGCCGAAATCCTCGCGAATACCGCCAACGAGTGTCGCGTGCTGCCGATCGCCGAAGCGCAGAAACTCGGCGCCATGATGCTGTTCGGCGAGAAGTACGGCGACACCGTGCGCGTCCTCGACATTGGCACATCGCGCGAATTGTGCGGAGGCACGCATGTTGCCCGCACCGGCGACATCGGACTGTTCAGCATCACCGCCGAAGGCGGCGTCGCGGCCGGCGTGCGCCGCGTCGAGGCCGTCACCGGCGACAACGCGCTCACTTACATGCAAGGCATGGAAACCGCGCTCGGCGGCGTCGCCGGCACGCTGAAGGTGCTGCCGAAAGACGTCCCGGCCCGTGTTGCCGCGGTGCTCCAACAGGTGCGCAAGCTGGAGCGCGAACTGGCTGCCCTGAAGGGCAGGCTGGCCTCGGCGCAGGGCGACGACATGGTCGGTCAGGCCGTCGACATCAAGGGCGCCAGGGTTCTGGCCGTCAAACTTGAGGGCGCCGACATCAACGCCCTGCGCGAATCCATGGACAAGCTGAAGGACAAGCTGAAATCGGCCGCCATCGTGCTGGCGGCGGTGGCCGACGGCAAGGTCACGCTGATCGCCGGCGTCACCGCCGACCTGACCGGCAAGGTCAAGGCCGGCGAGCTGGTCAACATGGTCGCCCAGCAGGTCGGCGGCAAGGGTGGCGGCCGTTCGGACATGGCGCAGGCCGGCGGCACCCGGCCGGAAAACCTGGCGGCGGCGCTGGCCTCGGTGCCGGCTTGGGTCGCGGGCAAGCTGTGAGGGTCGCGCTGATTGCCATGCTGCTTGGGCTGGCAACGGCCGGCGCGACGGCGGTCGAACTGGACCGCACGCCGGTCGAGGCGGTTACGGTCAACGGCGAAAAAGTGCGACTTTTCCCGAACGGCCGCTGGGAATACGTCGATGCCGCCAGGGCGGTGGCGGCGCAACAGGCGGCGGCCAGGTATCCGGAAAACCAGACGCGCCCCGAAGGTGCGCAGGGCGGTTTGTTCGGCGTTGGCCGCATCATCATGCCCGGCGACAAGGACTACAACCGGGGTTCGCTGAATCCCAAG
>DAOMFF010000264.1:0-2787 GCA_035429665.1 Azonexus sp. | reverse complement strand
CCGATGTTCTTCATGCCGTGAACTTTTGTCGGCAGTTCGATCTCGCCCGATTCGATGACCAGAACATCCGGACGCTTGGCAACTTCGCTGGCGGGCAGGTCGAGCGGACGGGCGACGTCGGTGATGACGCAGCCGGGCTTGACCTTGGTGATGTCGAGAACCGACTTGCCGGCGCCCGAGGTGGCGGTCACGATCATGTCCATGTCGCCGAGCAGGTCGTCAAAACTGGTGGTGGTGAATACCTTGGCGTCCGGCGTGTCCTTCAGGATGGAGGCCTTGAGTTGGTCCAGCTTGTCGAGGGTCAGTCCGGCCAGATAGACCTCGTCGAAGCTCATCGCCAGCAGGCGGGAACTGACCGAGCCGATCGAACCGGCGGCGCCGATGACCATGGTCTTGGCGGCAACTTTTCCGGTTTTCGGGTCGATCGTCACCAGACCCATCCGGCGCATCGCGTCGGCTGCCGCCCACAGGGCGCCCGAGGCCGAGTAGCTGTTGCCGGTGGTGATCGGCAACCTGGCGCGCCGCGCCACGGTTACCCCGGCGTCGCCCACCACCTTGGTGAACGCACCGAGACCCATGATCTGCGCCCCCAGCTTCTCAGCGATCTTCGCCGCATGCAGAAGACGCCGGTAGGTAAACTCCGGACTGCGCGACAACATCTCCTTTGGCGTGCCGCCGACCGAGATCAGCCAGCCCTCCGCTTCGGCGCCGGTGGGCGAAACGATGTTGTCCATCTTGCAATACACCATCGGTGGCATGTGCGCCGCCAGTTGCTCGACCTTGTCCATGATGAACTTGGGGGTGGCATCAGGAATCGGGTAGGCGCTCTTGATGTATTCCTGGCTCAGCGGGTGAATCACGAAGGCAAAGCGGCGGATGTTGCGGAACTTGCCGGTCGGATGCAGCAGGCGCGGCACGATCTTCAGTTCGTCGAGGATTTCGTCGAAGTCGTCGTCCGAGATCTCCCCGGGCGACTTTTCCAGCGCTGCCAGGATCATCGCTTCGATGGTGTTGATTCCCACCACCTTCTCGAACAGCTTGGGCGAGGTATCGACCACCAGATTGACCTTGCAGGCCTTGAAAAATGCCATCCGTTCATCGTCGACCGCAGACGTGATGAGCGTTTTCCCCTCCAGATTCGATGCATTGCCGACGCTCTTGATCTCGGCGAACGTGCCGACGATCACATGTGACTTGGCCACCTCGCCACGGACCATCATGAGCTTGAAGTCAGTCAGGGCGGCTTCCAGGATTTCGCCGGGCTTTCCCCTCAGCACCAGGCCGCTGCCCTTGGCATAGAGTTCCAGTTGTTCGAGCGAATTGAGCATCGCCGGCGCACCGGTCTGGAAAAGGGCATCGGCAAAGCTCAGGTTCCTGGTGTAGTCGGACATGGCCACGGCCATGTTGTAGTTGCGCATGCCGGACAGGAACAGGACCAGATTGTTGTTGAAATAGTGGCCAAGTTCCTTCTGCACGTAGCGCACGGCCCGCACCTGCAGCAGCCGGCGCAGGGTGGCTCCGGTCGTGACCGGCACCCGTGTCACCACGTTCGTCAGACGCCGCGTTTCCTTGTTGATCAGCGTATCCTGCCCGACATGATAGTGGTCGCTGATTTCACCGAGGCCGATGGCATCGGCCGTTGCCTGCTGGCGGCGCATCAGTTCCCAGGCCTTGCCTGTGTCCTGGTCCGCGCCCATGCGATGAACCGAGAAATTCTGGCCAAGGAATTTGGTCTTGAATTCGAAGTCCTGCCTGGAAGAACCCAGCGAGACGCTGACTACCTTTTTCATTGAATATCTCCTCTATCGCATTTCCTGAACCACTCAAGTCGGTAACGGCATGCGCCGGACTGCCGGCGCTGCCTCATTCGGCCTTCTTGCGCCGCGCGGCCGGCTTTCTCTTTGCCGGAGCCTCTGGCAGCGCCTGGCGGATGATGCCCTCACACACCTCCTGGGACATGTAACGCGGCACCGGGTAGCCGGTGTGCGCTTCCCAGCAGGCGGCCCTCGCCAGATCGGGAATGTCGGCTTCCCGCAGGGCCGCCAGGAACGTCGGAATGCCGAGGTCGGCGTTCAACTGATCGACTGCATCGAGGAACTTCTTGGCCAGCACTTCCGGTGATTCATCCTCGCTGCCGACCTTGGCCCGCACCGCCAGCAGCGCGAGGCGCCCGGTGATGGCGGGAAGCGAGTACTTCAACACATAGGGCAGCATGATGGCGTTGGCCAATCCATGCGGCGTGTGGTACTTGCCGCCGAACTGGTGGGCGATCGCGTGCACATAGCCGACGTTGGCCCGGGTGAAGGCAAAGCCGGCATAGGTCGAGGCCAGCGCCATCTTTTCACGGGCCTCCAGATTGTTGCCGTCGCGGTAGGCGGTGCGCAGGTTCTCGAAGATCAGGCCGACCGCGGAAAGCGCCATGCCATCGGAGTAGGGCGTGGTCCAGTTGCCGACGAAGGCCTCGATGGCGTGGGTCAAGGCATCGATACCCGTCGCGGCGGTCACGTGGGGCGGCAGGCCGGTCATCAGCGAGGGGTCGAGCGCGGCCATTTTCGGCACCAGGCGCGGATCGACGATGACCATCTTCTTCCCGGCCTCGGGATCGGAAATCACCGCCGCCACCGTTACCTCCGAACCCGTCCCCGCCGTGGTCGGCACCGCGTAGATCTTGACGGGCGAGCGCAGACCCTTGAGGTATCCGGCCAGGTTCCGCAGCGGCTTGGGGTTGGCCACCGCCACGGCGATCGCCTTCGAGGCATCCATGGGCGATCCGCCGCCAAAGGCGAC
>DAOMFF010000263.1:0-2788 GCA_035429665.1 Azonexus sp. | reverse complement strand
CACGGACCGATCACCCTGCAGGACCGGCTCGAAGGGGGTGACGAACCCAGCTATCTTCACAGCGGCGTCGCCAACAGCGTGCTGCGCGACCTGCGGCGCGGACGCTGGGCCATTCAGGACGAGCTCGACCTGCATGGCTTGAACCGCGAGGAAGCGCGCGGCCAGTTGGCAACCTTTCTCGCGCAATCCCTCAAATATGGCAAGCGCTGCGTGCGCATCGTGCATGGCAAGGGACACGGCTCGCCCGGCGGGGAGGCCGTGCTCAGGCGCCTGGTGCGCGGCTGGCTGGTGCAGAAGAATGAGATCCTGGCGTACTGCCAGGCAAAACCCCAGGACGGTGGCGAGGGCGCGGTGATCGTGCTGCTGCGCACGCAAAGGAAACCCGTCTCGCAACCTTGATCGACGGCTTCCCGGCAGTTCTCTTTCTGGTTCTTCGCGAATCAACGTTTGAAAAGTTCGGGGTCGTCAACCCAGTCCCACGCCGTTCCCGGTGAGTCTTTCGGTGTCAGCCCCAAGGCACCGTGCGCCGTAGCCAGACGAAAGATTTCCAGCGCCACGTCGTGTGGAAAACCTTGGCGTCCGGGGCGATCGGTGACCATCAGACCTGCCAGGTAGGCATCGAGCCCGGCCTTGCCCCACAATCCGGCGACCCTTGCGAGGATGCGCGGAAACTGCTGCTCGATCAGCACCGGATAAATCCCGGATTCCGGCCCGAGCGACTCCAGCAGTTTCGCCTTGAGCGCGGGGATGTCGAAATCTTCCTGGTCATTCACGGCGACACGCTCCGAATCAGACTGCCGCTTCGTCAGTCTCGCCGGTGCGGATGCGCACGACCTGCTCGACCGCCATGACAAAAATCTTGCCGTCGCCGATCTTGCCGGTACGTGCCGCCTTGATGATGGCCTCGATGGCGGCATCGGTATGCTCGGTCTTGACGACGATCTCGATCTTGATCTTGGGCAGGAAATCGACGACATATTCAGCGCCACGATAAAGCTCGGTGTGACCCTTCTGGCGGCCGAAGCCCTTGACTTCGGTGACCGTTAGGCCCGTGATCCCCATTTCCGACAGCGCTTCGCGCACTTCGTCGAGCTTGAACGGCTTGATGATGGCTTCGATCTTCTTCATATCCTGTTTCCTGTTCGATGCAGTTAGTCAAAATTCGTCGCAGTAACGATTGGTAATAGGATACCGCCAATCCTTGCCAAAACCACGCGGCGTGATGCGAATTCCGACCGGCGCCTGGCGCCGCTTGTATTCGGCGACGCGCAACAGGCGCACGACCCGGCGCACCGCTTCTTCCGGCAAACCGGCGGCGATGATTTCGCGCGGGCTGCGGTCTTCTTCCATGTAGGCACGGACGATGGCGTCCAGGATCTCGTAGGGCGGCAGCGAATCCTGGTCGGTCTGGTCCGGCTTCAGTTCGGCCGAGGGCGGCCGGACAATGATATTTTCCGGGATGACCGGTGAAATCGTGTTGCGGTAGCGCGCAAGGCGATAGACCAGCGTCTTGTAGACATCCTTGATGACCGCGAAGCCGCCGGCCATGTCGCCGTACAGCGTACAGTAGCCGACGGCCATTTCCGACTTGTTGCCGGTGGTCAATACCAGCGCGCCAGTCTTGTTCGAGAGCGCCATCAGGATGTTGCCACGGATGCGCGCCTGGATGTTTTCTTCGGTGGTGTCGGCGTGCAGCCCGGCGAACAGCGGGTCGAGCATCGCCTGGTAGGTGGCCATCGCCGGCGCGATGGGCACCTCGTCATAGCGCACGCCGAGCGCGGCGATCATCGCCCGCGAATCGTCGAGGCTCATCCGCGCGGTGTACGGCGACGGCATCATGACCGCTCGCACTTTGTCGGCTCCCAGCGCGTCGACCGCGACGCACAGGGTCAGCGCCGAATCGATGCCGCCCGAGAGCCCGATGAGCGTCCCGTTGAAGCCGCTCTTGCCGATATAGTCGCGGACACCCAGCACCAGGGCGCGGTAGGCCTCGGCCTCGACCGGGAGTTCTTCCGCCATGTCCTCGGAGCGCAGGCGCCCCCTGTCGTAATCGACGATGCCCAGAGCTTCCTCGAACTGTGGCAGGCGCATCCGGCAGTGGCCTTCGGCATCGAGGGCGAACGAAGCTCCGTCGAAAACCAGTTCGTCCTGGCCGCCGACCAGGTTGACGTAGATGGCAGGGACGCCGGTGGCGGCAACTCGCTCGCGCAGCACCTCGATGCGCTGCTGATGCTTTTCGAGATGACAGGGCGAGGCATTGAGCACGACGAGCAGTTCGGCGCCACCGGCGGACGCCAGTTCCGCGGCACCGGCCTCCCAGACGTCGGCGCAGATGTTGATGCCGCAGCGTACGCCGCCCAGGGTCACGACGCAGGCTGCGTCGCCGGCATCGAAATAGCGCTTCTCGTCGAAAACGTCGTAGTTGGGCAGCCGGATCTTGCGGTAAACCGCGATTTTCCGTCCGTTTTCGATGACCGTGGCGGCATTGTAGCGCCGCCCCTCATGCTCTTCCGGGTGACCGACAATCAGCGCAATGCCCTCGACGCGGCCGGCCAGATCATCCAGTTCACGCCTGCAGGCGCGGTAGAAATCCGGGCGCAGCAACAGGTCTTCCGGCGGGTAACCGCACAAGGCCAGTTCCGGCGTCACCAGAACCTGCGCCCCCCGAGCCTTGGCCGCAACGGCACATTCGATAATGCGCACGGCGTTGCCGGTCAGGTCACCGACAACGGCGTTGAACTGGGCAACGGCGATGCGCAGCATCAGGACTCAGTAGTTGGGCTTGTCT
>DAOMFF010000262.1:0-2801 GCA_035429665.1 Azonexus sp. | reverse complement strand
GCCGGATTGGGCATCTACGACCCGTCAACCGCACCCGGCGGCAAGGTCCGCTTCAAGCAGATTCTGGATTTCTTCGCCAGGCGACTGGACAGTGCCAAGGTTTTTCGCCGCAGACTGGTCGCAGCGCCGTTGGGGCTCGATCGGCCCTACTGGATCGACGAAGGCGAGATCGACACCGAATACCATGTCCGTCATATCGCGCTGCCACGGCCCGGCGACTGGCGGCAACTGATGATACAGGTGGCGCGCATTCATTCGCGTCCGCTCGACCGCAGCCGGCCGCTCTGGGAAGCCTACGTTATCGAGGGCCTCGACAACATTCCGGGGATCGCCGAAGGCAGCTTCGCGCTTTACGTCAAGTTCCATCATGCCGGGGTCGATGGCGAGGCAGGCGCCGAGATCATCAAGGCCATCCATACACTGTCGGCGGACTTCGAGGACGTGCCGTCCAGCGGCGACCGGGCCGTCTTTGCCGACAGCGTTCCTTCGCAGATCGAACTTTATTCGCGAGCAGTCGGCAACCGGGCGCGCCAGGTCTTCGATGCCGCCCGGCTTGCCGTCGATCTGGGCGGGCGCGCGGCGCTGGCCGGTAAGGAACTTGTGGGATCGGGCAAGGCGCTCGATCTGGTCCGCAGCCTGGTTGCCGGGCAGTTCGGGGGAATCCTCGCCGGTGGGGGCAACAGGGCGCCGGGCGACATGGCCGGAGGCAAACCAGCAACGCGTTTCGACCGTCCGGTGTCGCCGCACCGCGTGGTCGATGCGGTGGGTTTTTCGTTGGCCGAATGCAAGACCATCCGCGAGCACATCGACGGCATAACGATCAACGACATCTTCATGGCGGCGACCGGCGGCGCCATCCGCAAGTATCTCGAACGCAAGGGCGAATTGCCGACGCGATCGCTGAATGCCATGGTGCCGATGTCGACGCGCGGAGGCAACAAGGAGATGGATTCGGGCAACCAGATCGGCATGGCGCCGATGGCCTTGCGCACGGACATCGCCGATGCGGTCGAGCGTGTGCTGGCGATCAAGCGCGGGACGAACAAGACCAAGGCGGCGACTTCGGCACTGGGCAAGGATCTGGCGGCCAGGCTGATCCAGGTGATTCCGGCGGTTGCGGCGGAGCAGCTCGTGCGTCTGGCCATTGTTTCGATGTGCAATGTCACGGTCTCCAATGTGCGCGGGCCGGATGTTCCGCTCTACATGGCCGGCGCACAACTGGAAATGTTCCTTGCCGTATCCGTCGCTTTTGATGGCATCGGGCTCAATGTCACCGGCTTCAGCTACAACGGTACCCTGTGGGTCTGCTTCATTGCCTGCCGCGACATGCTCCCCGACCCGGACCAGTTCTGCGACTGCCTCAGGGAAAGCTTCGCTGAACTGCTGGCCGGGGCGATTGCCCGGAACCCGAAGCCCGTCAAGGTGGCAGCCGGGCGCATTCCCCCTGCCAGAACCGCGCCGGTGCGCAGGCGAAAGCCGGCAAGTGTCTCGGCGGCCAAGGAGGATGGAGCGGCGGCGACGACCAAACCGGCAATAACGCCCAAGCGCAAGCGGACGCCGGGTGAGGACGCCATGGCCAAGGAGTGAGGCGGCAATGGAAGGCCCACAATCCGATCTGCAGGACAAGTGGGCGCTGGTGACCGGCGCTTCCAGCGGCTTCGGCATCGATTTCGCAAACCTGCTGGCCGCGCGCGGCGCCAACCTCGTGCTGGTGGCGCGGCGCAGTGAGCCGATGAAGGCACTCGCCGCCGAACTGAAGCGGACGCATGGCACGCACTGCCATGTCATCGCGATGGACCTCGCCCGCCCCGGCGTCGGCGCGGAACTGTATGCCAAAGTCAAGGCCAGACAGGTCGCCATCGATATCCTGGTCAACAACGCTGGCTTCGGTGTCTTCGGTGATTTTGTCGATCAGCCGCTGGCGAGCGAAATGAGCATGCTGCAGCTCAATGTCATGGCGCTGACCGAGCTGACCCATGCTTTCGCCGCCGACATGGTCAGGCGCGGCGCCGGCAGGATACTCCTGGTCGGGTCACTGGGGGGATTCCAGTCCTTGCCGATGTATGCCGCCTATGCCGCGAGCAAGGCCTATGTGTTGAGTTTCGGCGAGGCGCTGCATGAGGAACTGAAGGATCGCGGGGTGGTGGTTACCGTACTCTGCCCGGGGGTCACGGCGACCAACTTTCTTGCCGTGTCTGGCCAGGAAAGCATGCCATTGCCCGATGCGCTGATGATGGAGAGCCGGCCGGTGGCCGAGATCGGACTCAAGGCGCTCGCTGCCGGTCATGCTTCGGTCGTACCCGGCCTGCCCAATCAGGCGACTGCCTTCGCCAATCGGATTCTGCCGCGCAGCCTGTTCCCGCGCCTGGCCTACCGGTTGCTCAAGCGCTGATGTCGAGGGAGTTGAGCCTGCTGCTGGTCGGCGCTACCGGCGCGGTGGGGCAGGCGGTGCTGCGTCAGGCATTGGCCGAGAAGCGCATCACGCGAATTGTCGCCCCTACCCGCCGTCCGCTGGAAGCTGGGTTCGTCGGTAACCCGAGGCTTCTGAATCCGGTCATCGACTTCGCCCGGCTGCCAGAAGAGGCAGCGTGGTGGAAGGTCGATGCGGTCGTGTGCACCCTTGGCACGACGATCAAGGTGGCAGGTTCGCAGGCGGCCTTCGCCGCCGTCGACCGCGATCTGCCAATCGCCTTCGCCCGTCTGGCGCGCGAAGCCGGAGCGACGCGCTATGCGCTGAACTCATCGCTCGGCGCCAGCGCGCGCGGGAGTTTCTACCTGCGGACCAAGGCCGAGGCCGAGCA
>DAOMFF010000261.1:0-2808 GCA_035429665.1 Azonexus sp. | reverse complement strand
CCGACCATCACTCGCGTGATGAATCTCGGCGCTTCCGGGTTCATCCCGAAATCCTTTTCCGGCGAACAACTGCTCGTCGCGGTACGCCAGGCGCTGGTCGGCGAGATATTCCGCCCGCGCGGCACCGGCAACGGGAAATGCCTTGACAATGTCATGTCGCTGCCGCCCGGCAGCGGCGGCGCGGGAGTCAGTCCCGCCGAGATCGGACTGACCGAGCGCCAGGCGCAGGTACTGGCGCTGCTGGCGCGCGGCCTGTCAAATCGCGAGATCGCCGCGCACCTGGAGCTTTCGGAGGGCACCGTCAAGATCCACGTGACGGCGATCCTCAAGGCGCTCGGCGTTGCCAGCCGCACCCAGGCGCTGATCGCCGTGACGCGCTACGGCATCGATCTCGGCGCGGCTTTCTGACGCTGGCCGAGGAGCGCCCGGAATTTGGCGGGCCGGACCGGCAGCGAAAGCCGGTGGGAATCGTGCGGCAGGGGAGCATCCTGGCCATCGTTAAGGGCGATGATCGGGGTGCCTGTCGGATCCGCCGCCCGTACCCGCGCGGCGAGGCTGGACAGCGTCACGATGATCAGCGGTCGGTGGCTTTCGGGCACCCGGCCGCCGCCAGTTGGATCGTGGCTGAGCGCATGGTGCCAGTTCCTGGCCATTTCCATGCATGCCCGCAGATCGCTGCTGTCGCCGACGAAATGGATGATCACGCCGCTTTGCGCCGGTTCGGAAAGCGTGGCTGCGGCCGGGGGCAGGGCCCTCTTGATCAGCAAGCTGAAGGTGCTGCCGCGGCCGACTGCCGAGCGCAGGCTTACGGCGATGCCCAGGGCCCGCGCCAGGCGGGCGACGATGGAGAGACCGAGGCCGAGTCCCTGCTGCGCTTGGCGCGCCCGGTTTCCGACCTGGTAGAACTCGCCGAAGATGGCGTCGTGATGCTCGCTGGCGATACCGCAGCCGTTGTCGCGCACTTCGATCAGCGCATTGCCGCCGCGCCGGCGCACCGCGACAAGGATTCGGCCACCCGGAGCGGTGTAGCGTAGCGCGTTGGCAATCAGGTTCGACAGGATGCGTTCGAGCAGTGCCGGGTCGGATTCAACCCAGACCCCGGTGGGTCTGAAAACGAGGGTTTGCTGGCGGTCGACCGCAGCACCGCGGAACGACGAAGCCAGCTCCTCAAGCATGGGGTTCAGCGCAAAGGCATGGATCTCGGTCCTGATTCCGGCAACGTCCAGGCGCGAGATGTCGAGCAGCGAATCGAACAACTCGCGCAGCATGTCGGTCGACGTCGATATCTGTCTGGACAGCCGGGGCAATTCGCCGCTGTTGCCCGCCTGGACCTGGCGCTGCAGGTCGGCGGCGAACAGCGTCAGCGCATGCAGGGGTTGCCGCAGATCGTGGCTAGCCGCAGCCAGGAAGCGGCTCTTGGCGCGGCTGGAATGTTCGGCCTGCTCCTTCTGCAGCGACAACTCGGCGGTGGCAGCCTGCACGCGCTCCTCGAGCTGGTCGCGGGCGGCCGCTAGTTCCGCGGTCAGCGCGTGCATGTTGCGAACCTGGCGGCGCACCAGCAGCCCGCCGGCAAGCAGGATCAGGATGACGATGAAGGCGAGTATTCCCACCTGCGTCAGATGGCTGCGCCACGCAGCCAGCACGCTGGATTCGGGAAGGACGGTGAGGACGCGCAGGTCGGTGAAGTCCGGAACCGGCGACACCGAAGCGATCAGTCCGTTGCCCCGGGCGACGCCGGATGCGGGCAACCAGTCGCGCAGCCGGCCACCAAAGAGAACGTCGACCGCGAGAGCGCCGAGAATCGGCGATTGCTTGCTGAGATCGGCCGGCCGGCAGGAGGCGACAACCTGCCCGCGGGTGTTGATGATGACCGATTCGAAATCCTCGGCCAGACGGTTGGACCAGCAGTGGCCGGAAAAATAGGCGGGCTCGATGGCGGCGATGACGATTCCGGCAAAGTTGCGCCCGGCATCTTCGATCCGCCGTGCCAGGGCGTAGGTGTAGCGGCCCGAATTGCGGCCGATGAAGGGGCCGAAGCTGGTGACGCTCGTTCCCTGTTCGAGCGCGGTGAAATAGGGCCGGTCACGCACGTTGATGCGTGGTGGCGGGAAATAGGTCGAGATGAAGCGTTGCTCACCGTCTCGGCTGAAGATGACCAGGTCGCGCAACTGGGGCAGCGGGCGGGTATGGCGCTCGGCGATGTAGGTCCAGCCGCGGCTGGCCTCCCAGGTTGGCCAGTCGTGGTGATTGCTTGACAGGTCGGTCGCGATCTCGCGCAGCAGGATGTCGACCGCTTCGTAAGTGCGCGCCGTGTGTTCGCCGAACATTACGCCGAAGTGTTCGATCCGTTCCGTGCCGAGTTCCAGTTCGCGTTCGCGCGAGAGCAGCAGGTCACCGAGGAGGAAGGCAACCACGGCGAGCGCCCCGGCCAGCGCGACGATCAGGGCCAGCAGGTCGGGGTGACGACGGATCATCCCGGCGTCGGGTAGAAGAACCACGCCAGCGGCATGACGGCGGCGTGAACGAGGCGCCACGGCCACGGTTGCCGGGACAGCGTGGCGAAGGCGAAAGCGACGCCGCCGATGGCGAGACAGGTTTCCCGCCACGGCATGGCTGCGGCCGTCCAGCCGAAGTAAGGCCAGGCCAGCGACAGCACGAGGATGATGGCGGCCCCTTGCAGGGCCAGTTGGCGATAGGGGGTTGATGGCATGACGGGATTCTATGCCATCAGCGCTCGGGCAATATCTTTCCCGGGTTGAGCAGGTTGTGCGGATCGAGCGCGGTTTTGAGCATCCGCATGACGTCGAC
>DAOMFF010000260.1:0-2811 GCA_035429665.1 Azonexus sp. | reverse complement strand
GCGAGAGGCGCTGGCGGCGCACCAGGTCGGCCAGCAGGTAGATGATTTCCTGGGTGCGGCCGACGGCAAACGAAGGAATGATCAGGTTGCCGTGCGCGGCGCGGGTGCGCTCGAAGGCGGCAACGATTTCATCCTCGGTTTCCGGCAGCGAACGATGCTGGCGGTCGCCGTAGGTGGACTCGATGAGCAGCAGGTCGGCTTCCGGCACGACCTTTTCCGGGTCGCACAGCACCGGGCGGCCGGGCATGCCGAGATCGCCGGAGAAGACCAGCTTGCGTGGCCGCCCCTCGCCGCCAACCGTTACCTCCAGCCAGGCTGAACCGAGAATGTGACCGGCGTCATGGAAGCAGACCGTGATCGCCGCCGCCGGGGCGAGCGTCTCGTGGTAGGCGACGGGACGCAGCAGCTTGAGCGCCGACAGCGCCTCGGCCACCGTGTACAGCGGTGCCGGGACGCCGCGTTCGCTCTTGCCGCGGCGATGGCGGTGACGCAACTGCCATTCGGTCTCCTTTTCCTGGATGTGCGCGCTGTCCGGCAGCAGCACTTCGAGCAGGGCGATGGTCGCCGGCGTCGCGTAGATCGGCCCGCGAAACCCGAGGACGGCGAGGCGCGGCAGCAGTCCGGAATGGTCGATATGGGCATGGGTGAGCAGGACGAAATCGATTTCCCGAGCGTTGCAGCCGAAATTCAGTGCCCGCAGGTTCTTGCTGCGCGCTTCCGGCCCGCCCTGAAACATGCCGCAGTCGACCAGAAAACGGGAATTTCCGGTTTCCACCAGCGTGCATGAACCGGTCACCTCGCCGGCCGCACCGAAAATGCCGAGACGCATGCTCAATTCCTCCTGTCCCGGCCAAGCATGAACCTTGCTCATCCGGAATGCAACGCCCGAACCGGACAGGCGCCTCCCGGCTACTTGCCGAAAACCGTCTGCCACAGCCCGTTGACCGCGGCAATGTGCCTGGCGATGCTGTCCCGCTCCACACGGCCCCGGGGATTGGCACTGAGGCGCTTGGCATGCTGCAGGCGGCGGTATTCGCGGTAGGCGTTGCCGGCGGCGGTCGCCTGGTCGGTGGGGATCAGGCCAAGCTCGGCGGCGATTCGCAGCAGGGCGATGTTGCCGAGGTTGCCGGTCAGCCGCTGATGGCGATGGGCATGGCCGAGCACCAGATACTGGACGATGAACTCGACGTCGATGATGCCGCCAGGATCATGCTTGAGGTTGAACGCGCTTTCGCTATCCGAGGCGTGCGCGCCAACCATCTTCCGGCGCATGGCGACGACTTCTTCCCTGAGCTTGGCAAGATCGCGCTGCTGGCAGAGGATTTCGCAGCGGATTTCCTCGAAGCGGGCGCCAACCGCCGGGTCGCCGGCACAGAAGCGGGCGCGGGTCAGCGCCTGATGTTCCCAGACCCAGGCGTGCTTGAGCTGATAGTCGCGGAAGGAATCGACCGAGACGGCAAGCAGGCCGGAATCGCCGTTGGGACGCAGGCGGAGGTCGGTCTCGAACAGGATGCCGGCCGAGGTCTGGCTTCCTAGCCAGGTGTTGAGGCGCTGGCCGAGGCGGGCGTAATTCTCCCCGGCCTCCGGGTCGGGATCGTCGTAGAGGTAGACGAGATCGAGGTCGGAGGCGTAGCCGAGCTCCTTGCCGCCAAGCTTGCCATAGCCGATGACGGCGAACTTGGGCGTTTCGCAATGGCGGTTTCTGAGCTTGCTCCAGACCAGCGGCAACGTTTCCTGAACGATGGTGTCGGCCAGTTCGGTCAGGTGGTCCGAGAGCTTCTCGATGGTCTGCAGACCGGCGAGATCCTGGGCCAGCAGGCGGAAGATCTGCGCATGGTGCATTTCGCGCAGGATGTCCATTTCCCGTTCGGTGTCGCCGGCATGGCTGGCCAGGTTGTGCCTGAGGTTTTCGCGGAACGCCACCCAGTCGGTGGCCATGTCGTAGAGGCGCGGATCGAGGAGTTCGTCCAGCAGCAACGGGTGGCGCCCAAGGTATTCGGCGGCCCATGACGATGCGCAGACCATATCGGCGACGCGGCGCAGCGCCATCGGGTACTGCTGCAACAGCGCCAGGTAGGCACCGCGGCGGCTGACGGTCTCGACGAAATTCAGGCAGCGGGCGAGCGTCGTGTCGGGGTCGGCAGTCGTTGCCGCCGCCTCGATCAGCCGCGGCCCGATGGCATCGAGGCGCGAGCGGTTGGCCGACGCGAGCTGCGCGTAGCGGCCGGAGGCGCGCAACGCGGCGAGGCGGGAAATGGCTTCCCGCGGTTGACGATAGCCGAGTTCGCCGAGCGACTCGATCGCGGTGTCGTCGTCGAGCTGGCCCAGCCAGAGGCCGGTCAAGGGGTGTTCGCCGGCTTCCGGATCCGAGAAGATTTCCTCGAAATGGCGGCTGACCTTGTCGCGGTGGTCGTTGAGCACGGCCAGCAGCGCCGGCCAGTCGGGATATTCCATGCTGCGGGCGACGCTGGCGCGGTCGGCGGGACTTGTCGGAAGCATGTGCGTCTGCCGATCCTCGATGTACTGCAGGCGGTGTTCGAGCCGGCGCAGGAAGATGTAGGCGGTGCGCAATTCGTCCTCGGCGGTGGCGGGGATCAGCTGGCGTTCCGCCAGCAGCGCGAGGACCTGCAGTGTCGGGCGGACCTGCAGCGCCGGGTCGCGTCCGCCGCGAATGAGCTGAAAGACCTGGGCGATGAACTCGATTTCGCGAATCCCGCCGCGCCCAAGCTTGATGTGGTCGGCCATGTCCTTGCGCGCCACCTCGCGGCGAATCTGCGCGTGCAGGTCGCGCATCGCGTTGATGGCGCCGAA
>DAOMFF010000259.1:0-2840 GCA_035429665.1 Azonexus sp. | reverse complement strand
TCCCCGGCGAAATGCAGGTCACCGTCTCCCTGAAGCAGGTGTCCTGCGGAAGCGAGTTGAACGTCGTGCAGGAAGGCATTCCCGGCGTCATTCCGCTGGAGATGTGCTATCTCGGCTGGCAAGAATCGCTCGCGCAACTTGCCACGCTGGTCGAGCCCGAAATTCCGGGTTAGCGCGGTGGCGCGTGGCAAATTGGCGAGTTGCAACGGATCGTCAGCACACTCGGGAGGTGGTCGCACCATGAATGATGCAGCCGACCGGGCACCCGGGAGATGTCGATGGAAAAGGATTGCCGGTTCTATTCGCCGACGATATCGACCCCTGCAGGCGGGGTGAACCTGAAGGTTGCCGCCGGCAGAACCGGGTTGCGCTCAAGGTTGGCGAAGCGGATGTGCGTCGTCTGGCCAAAGCTGTCGTGAAGTTCCATGGCCTTGAGGTCCTTGCCGGCAAAACCGAGGCGGACCTTCTCGAAACCGCTGTCGCCGGCCTTCGGCGTCGCCTCGACCCAGTTCATTCCTTCGGCCTCGCCGGCTTCCTCGAGCACGAAATTTTTTTCCAGTTCGTTGCTGCCGGCAAGCAGCGCCGCCGGCGAGCCGCTGATCGCCAGTCCAGCCTTGCGCACGGTGATCTGTTTGAGTTCCGGATCGTAGATCCAGATCTTCTCGCCGTCGCCGACGACCAATTGCGGGTAGGGTTTCTGGATGTCCCAGCGCAACTTGCCCGGCCGCGAGATGGCGACGACCCCCGACGATTGCTGCGGCTTGCGGCCGCTCTTGCCGATGACGATCTGCGAAAAGTCGGCTTTCAGCGTGCGCGTGCCGCTCAGGAACTGATGCAACTGGTCGACCGCGCCAGCCTCGGCGAGGACGGGAAAGATCGCGACTGCTGCGGTCAACAACGCTTTGAGGGCAAATTTCATTCGGCTTCGCGGCGCGCCAGCACTTCGCGGCCGCCGCGCGCGTCCATCGTCGACACCAGCCCGGCCTTCTCCATCGCTTCGATGAGGCGCGCCGAGCGGTTGTAACCGATACGCAGGTGGCGCTGGACCAGAGAGATCGAGGCGCGCTTGTTCTTGAGGACGATTTCGACTGCCTGGTCGTAGAGCGGGTCGTTCTCGGCGTCGCCGCTGTCGCCGCCAGCGCCCTCGCCGCCCTCGTCATCGTCGCCGGCGGCGCCGTTGAGGATGTCCTCGACGTATTCCGGGGTGCCAGTCGCCTTCAGGTGCTCGACGACGCGATGCACCTCGTCATCGGAAACGAAGGCGCCGTGGACACGGACCGGATAGCCGGTGCCGGGCGCGAGATAGAGCATGTCGCCCTGACCGAGCAGCGCCTCGGCGCCCATCTGGTCGAGGATGGTACGCGAGTCGATCTTGCTGGACACCTGGAAGGACAGGCGCGTCGGAATGTTGGCCTTGATCAGGCCGGTAATCACGTCCACGCTCGGGCGCTGGGTCGCCAGCACGAGGTGGATGCCCGATGCCCGCGCCTTCTGCGCGAGGCGGGCGATCTGTTCCTCGACCTTCTTGCCGACAACCATCATCAGATCGGCGAGTTCGTCGATGATGACGACGATATAGGGCAGCGACTTGAGCGGCTCGGGGGTTTCCGGCGTCAGCGTCAGCGGGTTGAGAATGTGCTGCCCGTGCTTTTCGGCTTCCTTGATCTTGTGGTTGAGGCCGGCGATGTTGCGCACGCCCATCGCCGACATCAGCTTGTAGCGCTTCTCCATCTCGGTCACACACCAGTGCAGCGCGTTGGCCGCCTGCTTCATGTCGGTGACGACCGGCGCCAGCAGGTGCGGGATGCCCTCGTAGATTGAAAGTTCGAGCATTTTCGGGTCGACCATGATCAGGCGCACGTGGTCCGGCTCGGCCTTGTAGAGCATCGACAGGATCATCGCATTGACGCCGACCGACTTGCCCGAACCGGTGGTGCCGGCGACCAGCAGGTGCGGCGTCTTGGCCAGGTCGGCAACGACCGGCTGGCCGCCGATGTCCTTGCCGAGGCAGACAGTCAGCGGGCTGGTCATGTCGTTGTAGGGCGCGCTGGAAATGATTTCGGACAGCTTGACCATCTGCCGCCGCGGATTGGGCAACTCGAGCGCCATGCACGACTTGCCGGGCACCGTTTCGACGACGCGAATGGAAACCATAGCCAGGGCGCGGGCCAGATCGCGCGCCAGATTGACGATCTGGGCGCCCTTGACGCCAACTGCCGGCTCGATTTCGTAGCGGGTGATGACCGGGCCGGGCATCGCGGCCAGCACCTTGACCTGGACGCCGAAGTCGGCCAGCTTGCGCTCGATCAGGCGCGAGGTGTATTCCAGCGTCTCGGAGCTGACCGTTTCGGTTGCCGGCGGCGCCGGGTCGAGCAGGTGCAGCGGCGGCAGTTGGCCACCGATGAACGCCTCGGGAAAGAGCGCGACCTGCTTCTCGCGGCCGATGCGCTTCTCGGCCTTCTTCGAAACCGGCACCTCGGGCGGCTGTGTCTCGATGACGATCGGATCGTGCAACTCACCGCGGCGCTTCTCGACCTCGACCTCTTCCTCGCGCTGGTGGGCGACTTCACGGCCGATGCGCCGATCACGCCAGGAATCCAGCAGACCATAGGAGGAGCCGACGATGGACTCGAGGACCGCGCCCAGCCGCTCGAATGCCCACAGCCAGGACATCCCCGAAAAGATGCTCCAGCCGGCCGCCATCGCCGCCAGCAGCAATAGCGTCGAGCCAGTGTACCCGAGAAGATGTGCCAGCAGGCGACTCGTCTCGATCCCCAGCAGGCCACCCGGCGCCAGCGGCAACTCGACCTTGAGCGTGTAAAAACGCAGGGCCTCGAGTG
>DAOMFF010000258.1:0-2845 GCA_035429665.1 Azonexus sp. | reverse complement strand
GCCATGCTCTACGCTGCCGGCATCCCGATCCTGGAGTCGATCCGCACGACCCAGGACATCGTCGGCAACCGGGTGGTCCGCAAGGCCCTGGTCAGGGTCGAGCAGTCGATACGCGAGGGCCAGAACGTGGCCGGCGCCTTCCATGATGCCGGACTGTTCCCGCCGCTCGTCGTGCGCATGCTGCGGGTCGGCGAGAATACCGGCGGCCTCGACAAGTCGCTGCGCAACGTCAGCTACTTCTACAACCGTGACGTCAAGGAATCGGTCGAAAAGGCCCAGACCCTGATCGAACCGATGCTGACCCTCTTCATGGGCGCCCTGCTGGGCTGGATCATGCTCTCGGTGATCGGACCGGTCTATGACGTCATCAGCAAGATCAAGACGTGATTCCCCGCCGCCTCCTCTACCTCGACACCCAGCGCCTGACGACCCATGTCTGGCAACGCGGCAAGCTGCGGCCGGAAGGCGTGTTCGAGATGCGCCCCGAGGAATTCACGCGGTTCACCGACTACCTGCGCTCGCACCGCAACAGCCATTTCCGAATGCTGGTCAATGTCGCCGAGGAAGGACACGAACTCGAAACGATTCCGTTCCTGCAGGGCGCCGACCGCAAGGCGCTGATCACGCGCAAGCTGGGGCAGCATTTTCTCGGGTCCCCGCTGGCCACCGCCATCTCGCTCGGCTACGAGAAGCACAAGCGCAAGAATGAGAAACTGCTGCTCTCGGCGCTGACCAACCCGGCTCACTTCGAGCCGTGGCTGAAGTGCCTGGAGGACGCGGATGCAGCGCTGGCGGGCATTTATACGGTGGCGCAACTGGGCGGCATACTGCTCAGGAAGCTCGGCAAGTCCGCTCCGCGTGCCCTGCTGCTGACCTTTCAGGACCACTCGATCCGCGAAAGCTACCTGGCCGATGGCCAGCCGCTGTTCTCGCGCATGGCTCCACTGCTCGACAGCAGCATCGGCGGTCTCGCCTCACGCTTCGCCTCCGAGGCGAACAAGCTTCACCAGTATCTGCTCGCCCAGCGCCATGTCGGGCGCAACGAGGATTTGCCCGTCTATATTCTGGCCCACCCGCAGGCAGTCCCGGCGGTCCGTCAGTCATGCCGCGACATGGCCAACCTCGGTTTCGAGATCATCGACAGCCACCAGGCAGCCCGCCAGCTCGGCCTCAAGAGCCTGCCCGACGACAGCAGCAGCGAACTGCTGTTCCTGCACCTGTTGGCCACCGCTGCCCCACGCCAGCAATTCGCCGGTGAGAACCATCGCCACGATTACCACATATCGCAGATCCGCTACGGGCTGCTCGCGCTCGGCGCCATCGCCGTCCTTGGCGGGGCGCTGTTCGTGGCCAAGCAACTCTACGACGCCAGGGCCATGCGTGAGGAAACCCAGGCTCTGGCACGCAGCGAAGCCGATCTCAACTGGCGTTACCGGGAAATTTCCGCCACCTTCCCGCAACTGGGCATCGACAACGAAACTCTGCGGGGGGTCACCAATCGCCAGAGCGAACTTGTCAGGAAACAGCGTCTTCCGGACGACGCCTACCGCCTAGTCAGCCGCGCGATGAACGAGGTACCGAACGTCCATCTCGAGGCGCTTGAATGGTCGCTCGGCGAGAGCGCGTCGGCAACGGGCGCCGCGGCGACTCCCGGCAAGACAATGGCGCTGCCCGACGGCAAGTCCGAAGTGATTACGTTGCGCGGCTCGATTCGCCTCGGGCCGACCGCCACGGCACGACAGACGCTGGCCACTTTCGAGCATTTTGTCGAGATGTTGCGGGTCGACCGCGACAGCGACGTCAGCGTCCAGCAACAGCCGTTCGATATCGAATCGGGGCGTGCGCTGCGCGGCGGCGACATGGAGACGGAAAGCGCAGCCCCGCGCCAGTTCACGGTCCAGATCGTGCGCCGAGTGACATCATGAAACTCGCCGCCCGCGACTTCCGGAAAATCGTCTGGGTCGCCCTACTCGCCACCCTGCTGATCGGCCTGGCGATCGCCGCCGGCCTCTGGAGCACCGGCGGCACCAGCAAGGCGCGGGTGGAACGCGATGCGGCGGCGGCGCGCAAGCTGGAGATCGAGAAGCGCCTCGGCCGGGTGCGAACCGAAGAGCAGGAGATCAAGGCTCGTACCCAGCAGTTCCAGCAGATGGAGCTTGCCGGCATGATCGGACAGGAGAAGCGGCTCGAGTGGACCGAACTGCTGCGCGACCTCCAGCGCCAGTCGCGGCTACCGGGCATGAATTACGAGTTCGGACCGCAAGTTCCACTCGAAAGCGTTGCCGGGGCCGACTACGCTTTTCACAGCAGCCAGTTGAAGATTCAGTTGCGGGTACTGCATGAGGAAGACCTGCTCAACTTCGTCGGGCAGTTGCAGAAGGAGGCCAAGGCGCTGGTCGTCTTGCGCGGGTGCAAGCTTTCGCGCCCGCCGGGCGGAAGCACGGCCAGGGATGCCGCGCAACTGGTCGGCGAATGCACGATGGAATGGATCACCCTGCGCCGCTCCAGCGGGAGCAAACAGCCATGAGAAGACGCCATCTGCCCGTCCTTCTGCTGGCTTTCGCCGCCCTGCCGGCCTGGCCGCAGGGCGAACCGCTGGGCCGCCTGTTCTTCACCCCGCAGCAGCGCGCGGCGCTCGACCGCGAGCGCCTCCTCGGAATCAGCCAGCGCCCGAGCGGCCTCGATGGCGATGCGAGCTATACGTTCAACGGCGAGGTGCGCCGCAGCAGCGGCAGGAACACACGCTGGATCAATGGCGAACCGCAGACGGCAGGTGGCCGCGGCCCCGGCGTTCCCGCCGGCGACACCTATCATCCCGCGACCGGCGAGCACGACAGCCTGCTTG
>DAOMFF010000257.1:0-2856 GCA_035429665.1 Azonexus sp. | reverse complement strand
AAAAATGCTTTTGAGGAATGATGTAATGAATCGAGCCGGGTTTCTCGCAACTGCTCTCGCCGCGGTAGCAATATCGCTAACCGGTTGCGTCGTCGCACCTGTCGGCCCGCCGGCGTACGTCGAGCCGGTCATGATGGCGCCGCCGCCCCCGCGAGTAGAGTATCTCGGTCCTCCGCCGACGGTGGGGTATGTCTGGATTTCCGGTGCCTGGCACTGGCGCGGTGGACGCTATGAATGGGGTCCAGGCTATTGGGCGCCGCCGCGTCCCGGGCACAGATGGGTTCCCTACCGTTGGGAACGGGACGGGAAGCACTGGCGGCAGCATGGCGGATACTGGGATCGGCACTGAGCCGATGCGCGCCTGCCTGCTCACTTTCCTGCTTGCTCTCCAATGCACCGGCTGTGCGGTGGTTGCCGTGGCTGACGCGGCGGTAACGGTCGTTGCGACGACCGTGAAAGTAGGTGCGACGGTCGTCGAGACCACGGTCGACGTCGCTGCGGCGGGGGTCAACGCCGTGGTCGGAAGTTCCGACGAAATGAAGCAGTGAATCCGCAAAGGACTTCAACCGACACATTCGCCGGGTTGCCACGCGGATCGCCGACCAAGGGGCCTGTTGCGAGCATCGCCGGCGCCTGACGGGCCAAGGCGCTCAACCGACATGAACGCTTCGGGCAATCCGGGTACATACTGTCGTACAGCCAAAGGAGGCAATCATGTGCAAATTCGTTGTCCCATTCATCGCGGCGCTGGCCCTGGTGGCGCTGCCAGCCCATGCCGACCGCGGATACTATGGCCGTGGCGGCAACGGGTATCACGGCGGGGATGGTGTCTCGCCGTGGGCCGGCCTGGCAGTTTTCGGCGCCCTCGCCGGCCTGGCGATCGTCGCCGAGAGCAGCAGGCCTGTCTATGTCGATCCGTACAATGCCGAGCCGGCCTATGCGCCGCAGAGGTTCTATATCGAAGGTCAGCCCGAAGCCGGTGTGACTCCGGCCAGTCCCGCCGGCGCCTGGTACTACTGCGGATCGAGCGCCATGTATTACCCTTATACCAAGGCGTGTCCCGAGGGATGGCAAGCAGTTCCCGCGCACCCTTATTGAGCGCGACCGCGCTGCCAACAACACGACAGCGACGACCCGTGCGGTCAAGAAACCCTGAATGCACTGTGGTCAGCACGGACCCATGAAAACCCTGCTCATCGTCTATCACTCGATGACCGGCGGCACCTTGCAGATGGCGCAGGCGGCCATCGAGGGAACGGTAGCCGAGCCTGCGCTCAACACACGCTTGCTCCATGCGCCCGATGCCAGCCCGGACGATGTTCTAGCAGCCGACGGCTACATCTTCGCAACGCCGGAGAACCTCGGCTCCATGTCCGGCCTGCTCAAGGATTTCTTCGACCGGACCTATTACGCCGCGCTTGACCGGGTGAATGGTCGGCCTTATGCGACTCTGATCTGCGCCGGCAGCGACGGCAGTGGCGCCGCGCGGCAAATTGCCCGTATTGCCACCGGCTGGCGCCTGAAACCCGTCGCTGAACCCCTGATCGTTTGCACCCACGCGCAAACCCCGGAGGCGATCCTGCAACCCAAGATCATCGCCACCCCGGAACTCGCGCAGTGCGCCGAACTCGGCACCGCGCTCGCGACCGGGATCGCACTCGGGGTGTTCTAGTCCGCAGTTCCTTCGTCGTGTAGTCACTGCAGGTAAGCGAATTCCCCGTGGCTGTTGAGGAGTGACAGGTTATGGATGGTGTTTATCGGCTATTCATGCGGTTACCAATTCGTCTGGTAATCCGGCGCGATGTGGTCGAGTTTTATGGACATGGCTGCGCGCGCCGCAACTGCCCGCGTCGTCAGCATCGGCTGCCCGATTGAAATCGCCCCAAAAATGGGTAATCGAGGTGGACAGGCTGACACCGAAATTGTCGGCGATCTCGGCCAAGGTTTCCAGCGTCATCCGACGACGCTGCAGGGCCCAAGCGTCGCTCCATGGCAGCAGGAGCCGCTGCATCAGCCTGCCCCCGGGGCAGCCTGTTCACCAGGCCAGGGTGAATCGGTACTCCTCCCGGCTTGGGCCGCGATCCGTTACGCGTACGACAGCAGTGTAGTTGTTTGCGCTCTCCGGCTGCTGGATCAACTCGATCGTGCCGCGCCCTTCCATCTTCGTGATCTGCACGCCCCCGTTGCGCTTGGGTAGAGCTCCGTCAAAGCGGTAGCGCGCGCACTGCAAGCTGCGGCCTGCCTTGACGACGACCTTGACCGAGCGATGGCGGATGTGGAGATCGACGGTGCCGTCGACATCGCCGCGCCAGTAAAGACTGCCTTGCTGCTGTTCGGGCGCCGGGGTTGCGGCCCCGACCTCCTCGGCACCGGCCGGCAACGTGAAGGCGGCGGCGGACAGACAGATCATGGTGGCTGAGGCAAATCGGGCAAACGACTTCATGGGGTGCTCCGTGCTGAAGGGATATCGAGAATATGTCACCGTAAACGGCCTGTCCATCGCGCAGCCATCGCTTGACCGCTGCCGCGCCTTCTGCCCGCCGGAGCGACGAACACAACTGGTCAGTCTCCCCGATCATTCCCGATCCGCCCGCTCCCAGATCGTCGCTTCCGCCAGGGTGTGCTGGAATTTCCGGCGCGTTTCGCGGATCACGAAGGGCACTATCCGCGGTTCGCCGAGCAGGCGAAAATGCCTGCCGAGGATCGCCTTCAGCCCGTCGAGCGTGGTGAAATTCTCGCCGTCCTGCTTGAAACCGCCAATCCATTCCGCCCGCGCGGTATGCTCCTCGAGCCAGGTATACGGCGAGGTGATCACCAGCAGTCCGCCGGGCCTGATCCGGGCATGGATGCTTTCGA
>DAOMFF010000256.1:0-2860 GCA_035429665.1 Azonexus sp. | reverse complement strand
CCAGCACCGCCGGGTCGAGCGGTGTCGTGGCATTGTGGTCGAGATAGACGGGATTGAACATCGCTCTGCTCAGATGAGCGCGGCCACCTTGTCGCGGCCGTTGCGCGGCCGCGAACCCGGAATGCTCCGGCGGTCCTCGAGAATCGCCGGGGTGGTCGACTTCGCCTCCTTTTCCCGCTGGCGGGCAACCAGGTCGGCCAGCGTCACCGATGTCAGATAGTCGTACATCCGGGCATTCAGCGATGACCACAGATCGTGCGTCATGCAGCGCTGATCATCGAGGCAGTTCTCGCGGCCGCCGCACTGGGTCGCATCGAGCGGTTCGTCGACGGCGCGGATGATGTCGGCCACCGTCACCCTGTCGAGCGGCCTGGCAATGCAGTAACCGCCACCGGGACCGCGCACGCTATCGACAAGTTTGTCCCGGCGCAGCTTGCCGAACAGTTGCTCGAGGTAGGAGAGCGAGATCTTCTGGCGTTCGCTGACGCCCGCCAAGGCCACGGGTCCATCCTGGCCGCGCAGGGCGAGATCCATCATGGCGGTAACCGCGAAACGTCCTTTGGTCGTGAGTCGCATTCTGCACCTTTCACAAATAACCTACTGTTGCAGTCAACTATATATTCTTGATCAAATTAGTCAACAATTTTTCCAAGATATTTCGGATCGAAACGGTCGGCCGGCTGCACGTCCTCGTCGCACTTGACCCCAGCCGCTTCCAGTTCGCGCAGCAGCGAGGCGAGCCGACGGTCAGTCTCGGCTGCGTGGTCGAGAAGCCCGTGAATCGCCTTCGCCAGCGGATCATCCTGATCGCGGCCGACGGCATAGGCGGAAAACCCCAGTTTTTCGGCCTGTGCCTCGCGTTGCCGGCTTTCCTCGGAGTGGTCGAGCACCCTTGCCGGGTTACCGACCGCTGTCGCGCCCGCCGGCACCGCCTTGGTCACCACCGCGTTGGAGCCGACCTTGGCCCCGGCAGCAACGGTGATCGGCCCCAGAATCTTGGCTCCCGCCCCGATCACCACGCCATTCTCCAGCGTCGGATGGCGCTTGCCCTTGTTCCACGACGTGCCACCGAGGGTGACGCCGTGATAGAGGGTGACGTCATCGCCGATCTCGGCGGTCTCGCCGATCACCACGCCCATGCCGTGGTCGATGAAGAAGCGGCGACCGATCATGGCGCCCGGATGAATCTCGATGCCGGTGAGAAAGCGGGAAATGTGGGCAACAAAGCGAGCCAGCCAGCGCAGGCGATGCCCCCAGAGCCAGTGGGCGAAGCGATGCAGGATCAGGGCATGGATGCCCGGATAGCAGGTCAGCACTTCCCAGGACGAGCGCGCCGCGGGATCGCGGTCGAAGACCGCACGAATATCCTCACGCAGATGCTGGAACATGGAAGTGGATTCCCCTGTCGTTAACAGGGTGAATTCTAGAATACTCGACTGAATTTGTCAGCTATTTTGGCCTCCGGCTGGCGCACGGGTCGGCAGCCGGAGAGAAGACGGCCGGTCACTGGCCGGCCGTCAACAGGCGAACGACAACCTTATTCGCCGTAGAAGTTCACGTCGTAAGGATAGGGTTTCTGTGGCACCTTTGACGCGGCATTGCGTTCGGTCGTCTGCACATCCTGTTTCTTGTCCCACCACAGGGCACGACCGACCTTCTGATCTTCGACCCACTCCGGGTGCATTTTCAGTTGCTCGTCAATCCACTTCGTGTGGTCGGACACGTAGCTCGTATTTACGTCACCCATTGGCTGCATTCCTCAAGCTGATCAAGACAATGGATGAATTCTAGCACGGTGCGGTTGCTGCAACCCGAAGGCGATCGCGAACCATCGAGCAGAATATTCGCGCTCCGGTTGACCTAGATCAGATCAATTTCAGCCGTTCCTTATAGACGGGCGGTATCATGTGACCTGTTGGCCCGAATGCCGTTCCGGACATGGAAATTCCTGGCAACCGGCCTCCATTTCAACGTCGTCAGGGAGTTCGTCATGAAAGCGCATCATCTGGTATCCACCCTTGTCGCAGCCGGTCTTGTCTGCGCCTCCACTCTGGCCAGCGCCTACGATGGCGACTGGAAGCGCGGACGAATATATTACCGCAGCGTGTGCACCGCCTGTCATGCCGCCCAGGCCGGCGGCTCGATTGCGCCCAGCACGATGACCAAGGCGGAATGGGCAGCCTACCTGCAGAAGGACAAGCACGCCAAAGGCAAGGATTCGCTGAAGCAGTATGTCAGCAAGAGCTATCGTGCCAGCATTCGCGCCCAGAACAAGGCCGCCGACAAGTTCGCCGACCTCCCTGACGAAGAACTCTCCGAAGACCTCAAGTCCTTCGTTATCAAGGGCGCCAAGGATGGCGACGCTCCAGCCAGTTGCAGTTGATCGAACGCAGCCAACGCGGAAATATCATGAAAATCAATTTTGCCGCGCTGCTCGGCGGCCTTCTGGTCGCCGGCGCACTGCAGGCTGTTGAAGCTCCGGCCCCGACAAAGCTCAACACCACGGCTGACCACAGCAAGTTCAAGGAACTGCAGCGTGAATTCACTTCCGGCCAGGAAGTGACCAAGGCCTGCCTGACCTGCCATACCGAAGCCGCCCTGCAGATCCACCGGACCAAGCACTGGACGTGGGAGGTTATCAACCCGCTGAACCAGCAGCGCCTGGGCAAGAAGAACGTCATCAACAACTACTGCATCTCGACGGCGACGAACCTCGGCGCGTGCGCTACCTGCCATGTCGGCTACGGCTGGGTGAACTCGAGCTTCGACTTCAAGTCGCAGGAGAACGTCGATTGCCTGATCTGCCACGACACCAGCGGCAACTACAAGAAGCTCCCCGGCGGCGGCCAGCCGCCGGTCA
>DAOMFF010000255.1:0-2863 GCA_035429665.1 Azonexus sp. | reverse complement strand
GCGGCCTGCTCGCCTCGCTGATCGACTGCCATTGCACCGGCACGGCGGCAGCGGCTATGTATCGCGCCGAGAACCGGCCGCTGGACAGTCTGCCGGCCTTCCGCTTCGTGACCGGCTCGCTGCAGGTCAGCTATCTGAAACCGACGCCGCTCGGCCCGCTGCTGGAAATTCGCGGCCGGGTCAAGGAGATCAAGGGACGCAAGGTGGTGGTCGAAGCGACCGTCTATGCCGAGGGCGTCGCCACCGCCCGCGGCGAGGTCGTCGCCCTACAGATGCCGGACAGCTTCGCCGAGCAGGAGAAATCGCGTTGACCGTACCCGGACGGGGGCGCTTCCAGACAAAATTCCATTCCGAAAGCCGCAACTGAAAAAGAGATACTGGGTCATCGTCGTCTTGATCTTTCTGGTCTGGCTGGACTGGTACATCCGCGCGCCGGACGCCGCCTCGCGCCAGTTGACCAGCGCCATCGAGACCCAGGCCAGCGAAAAGCTGAAGAGCTATCCGTACAAGTTCCACGTGCTGAAATTCAGCCAGGGCACGGCCTACGTCAGCACGCCGCGCAGCGTTGCCGTCCCGGCGTTCAAGGCGCTGGCGGTGCTCTATCCCGGGGTGAATACCAAGAACCCCGACGATCCGGCCTTCATCGCCGTCGAGCAGTTGCTCGGCGAGGTGCAGTCGGAAGCCGCCGCCATCGTGAAAGCCCAGCCCGGCGTCAAGGAAGTGCGCTGGGAACTCGATCGCGACTGGCTGAGCGCGCACCACATCGACATTCCCTGATCCCTGCCGGGGCAACCGGCGGCAAACCGGTCAACCTTTCGCCTGCAGCTTGCGATAGAGCGTCCGCTGGCTGATGCCCAGGCGTTTGGCCAGCGTCGGCAGGTCGTTCCCCGGCTGGCTCCTTGCCCAATCCAGGTAACGCTTTTCCAGCGTTGCCAGATCGACCACCTCGGCCAGTTGAAAGGCGCCGCTGGCATCCGGCTGCGCGGGCCGAATGTCGTCGGCCATCTCCGTCAGGTGCGACTGTTCGATGGTATCGCCATCGGCGAGCAGTGTGGCGCGTTCGATCAGGTTGCGCAACTCGCGGATATTACCGCTGTAGCGGCGGCCGGCAAGCCATGCGAGCGCTGACGGCGTGAATTTGCGGTCGGATTTGCGGTCGACCCGTTCGAGCAGTGAGGCGGCCAGCAGCGGGATGTCGTCGGCCCGTTCGTGCAGAGCCGGGGTGCGGACCGGGAAGGTATTGATCCGGAAGTAGAGGTCGCGGCGAAAAGTTTCGTCCTGGACCATGGCGCGCAGATCGCGGTGGGTCGCCGTAATCAGCCGGAAATCGGCGGGCAGCCAGTCGAGTCCGCCAACCCGACGATAGGTGCCAGTTTCGAGCAGACGCAGCAGCTTGACCTGGAGGGCGAGCGGCAACTCGCCGATCTCGTCGAGGAACAGCGTGCCGCCGCTGGCCGCCTCGACCAGCCCCTGCTTGCGGTGGGTGGCGCCGGTGAATGCGCCTTTCTCGTAGCCGAAGAGCTCGCTTTCGAACAGCGTTTCGGTCATTCCGGCGCAGTCGACCGCGACAAACGGCCCGCCCTCGCGGGCACTGGCTTCATGAATGGCATGGGCGACCAGTTCCTTGCCGGTTCCTGTTTCGCCGAGCAGCAATACTGCGGCGTCGGAGTGAGCGACGCGCAACACCTTTTCCAGCATCGCGACGAAGGCCGGCGAACGCCCGACCAAGCCCTGCGCGGCTGCCCGGCTGCTGGCCTGGCGGACGATGCGCATGGTTTCGACGAAATAGACGATCTGCCCCTGATCGTCGCGAATCGGCGTCGTTTCGACATCGACATGCTCCTCGCCGCGCGGCGTGTGATGCAGGTGCAGGACGCGTTGCGGCGCGCCGTCCTCGAGGCTCTGCTTGAGCGGGCACGACTCGCCGGCCTGGTCGCAGGGCACGTCGAAATGATGCGAGACCTCGTAGCAATAACGCCCGGCAACCTCCTTGCCGGCCCCGAATTCCCGGGTGTAGGCGGCATTTGCCGCGACGATCCGGTAATCCGCATCCATGACAATGCGCGGCTCGGGCAGGCCGTCGAGGAAGGAAAGCAACTCACTGAGAAAATGCGAAGTCATGCCGTATTTGTCACTTTCGCCAAATTGTTTCGTCAATATTGACACAGGCTTGCGGGAACAGGCAACCGGAATCACGACTAATCACACCAACATACTGATTACATTGTGTTTTTATAACATTGCACAGGCTGGCACGTATCTTGTTAATAGATTATCCGGAAACCGGTGACACCTCCCGCCCAAGGCACTCTCCTCCTTGACCTCCGGACGGGAATTGGTGATCGGAATACAGCCCGGCGGCGCTTCCCCCTTAGTTCGCCCCGCAGGCCTGCTTGGTGCTGCCAGGTTGTCTCCGCGTCAGCGGCGCCGGTTTCCGACTTTTTCAACCTGTCCGGAAGATCGATGAGCCAACCCGCAGCCAGTGCCCTGCCAGGAACACCCGCCCCCGTCTCGTTCTACGAGAAGCGCAAGAAGATCTACGCCAAGGGCATCCGCGGCTATTTCGACAACTGGCGCATCGCGCTCGTCGTCTTCACGCAGCTGCTCTTCTACGTCAGCCCGTGGCTGGTGTGGAATGACCGCCAGGCGATCCTGCTGCATCTGGTCGAGCGCAAGTTCTACATTTTCGGCCTGGTCTTCTGGCCGCAGGATGTCATCTATCTGGCGGCGCTGCTCATCATCTCGGCCTACGCGCTGTTCCTGGTTACCGCCGTCGCCGGGCGCCTGTTCTGCGGCTATGCCTGTCCGCAGACGGTCTATACCCAGATCTTCATGTGGATCGAGAACTGGATCGAAGGCGACC
>DAOMFF010000254.1:0-2884 GCA_035429665.1 Azonexus sp. | reverse complement strand
TCGCGCGAGAAGGAACTGGCGGTTTCCGAGGAGCGCAACCTGCTGGCTCAGGAACTGCACGACTCGATCGCCCAGGGGCTCGCCTTCCTCAACATTCAGGCGCAGTTGCTGCAGGATTCGCTGAACAAGCAGGATGTCGAGGAGGCAACCGGCACCGTGGCCGAACTGCGGGCCGGCATCCAGGAAAGCTATGACAAGGTCCGCGAGCTGCTGGTCCACTTCCGCATCCGGATGCACCAGACCGATCTCGATTCCGCCATCGCGGCGTCCCTGGCGAAGCTGGAGGACCAGACCGGCGTCGCGGTGCGCTTCGAACGCTCGGGCAGCGGCCTGCCGCTACTGCCCGAAAACCAGATTCAGGTCATGCACATCGTTCAGGAATGCCTGTCCAACATCCGCAAGCATGCCCGTGCCTCGACCGTCAAGGTGGTCGTCAGGCGCGGCCGGGAAGGCATGCAGATCGAGGTTGCCGATGACGGTGTCGGTTTTGACCCGGAAACCGATCCGGCGGTATTGTCCGACCGCCATGTCGGACTCAAGATAATCAGGGAAAGGGCGCACCGCGTGGGCGGCCAGTGCCAGGTGAAATCGGCGGCGGGGCAGGGCACGCGCGTGTCCCTGTGGCTGCCCCGGCGACAAAGGGAGGCTGCATAAATGGGAGAAAAGATCCGGGTGCTGATCGTTGACGATCATGCCCTTTTTCGCAGTGGCGTCAAATCGCTCCTGCAGCGGCATCAGGAATTCGAGGTGGTGGACGTGGCGGGCGACGGCCTCGAGGGCGTCAAGCGCGCGAAGTTCCTCAAACCCGATGTCGTGCTGCTCGACCTCAACATGCCGGGAGTTCCCGGCCTCGACGCCTTGCGCCTCATCGTCGAGGAGGTGCCGGAAGCCCATGTCCTGATGCTGACCGTTTCCGAGGATGCGGAAGACCTCATGGAGACCCTGCGCGTCGGCGCGGCGGGCTATCTGGTCAAGAACATCGAAACCGAAGCGCTGGTCGATGCCATCCGTCGAGCGGCCGCGGGCGAATCCGTTGTATCACCGCAGATGACCGCCAAGCTGGTGCAGGGGGTGCGCGGCCAGGCCAAGGCGGACGTGGCGGCCCACCATCACGACAAGCTGTCGCCGCGGGAGAGGGAAATCCTTGGCTGCCTGGCGCACGGCGACAGCAACAAGGAAATCGCCCGGTCACTCGATCTGGCCGAAAGCACGGTCAAGATCCATATCCAGAACATTTTCAAGAAACTGAACATGTCGAGCCGGGTCCAGGCGGCGCTCTATGCCGCCGAGCATGGATTTGGCGCGTCGCCGCGCGACCGTTAGGCGCGCGTCTCAGTCGCGGATCGGCTGCGGGCAGCGCCTGCGGAAATCCTCGTAGGTGCGCAGGTGGGTGGCCGCGCTGTCGTGATCGCCGCGGTCGACCGCGCGTTTGGCACGATTCCTGAGCATGCTGCGCATATGCTCCAGGCCTCCCTGGGAACGCAGGAGATTGCAGCCGACCATGACGGCGACGATGGGTGGCAGGTTCGCCTCCTCGGCGATGGCGGCGACCTCCTGTTCGGTAAGGTCGCACATGTCGATACAGTCCCTGAGTGCAAGCATTCCGGTAATCCTCAAATTATTGCCTGCGAATTCGGACCGCGACGACAAACCAAGGTTCCCGCCAATTTATTTGGCGTTCCGGGAGAAATCGAGACGTTGGCGCGCGCATGGGCAAATTCCAGGCGAAATTGCCCAAAAAATCTGGGTCGACCACGACAGACTAAATTTTGAGCACCCCGCCGGGTAGCGGGTGGGCGAGTTGTAGCCGGCTGATCGTCGACCGCAGGTCGAGGCCAGACGCCTTCTTCAGGCGCACGGCGCTTTCGCGCATGGCTTCCAGCGTGATTTCCACGGGTTCGCCGCCGGTCGCGAAGGCGATGGTATTGCCGCTGTCGCTCGAGGGGAAAACCGCGACACGCCCGTCGAACGCGGCTTCGAGGCGCTCGACGCTGGCGGCGAAACCCTTGCTGCGCCCGAGCAGATTGACGCCGAGCAGGCCGCGGTCGCTCAGTCGGGCGCGGCAGGCCTGGTAGAAGGGCACGGTGTCAAGGACGCCGGCGCGGGCGTCGGGGTCGAAACCGTCAACCAGGATGTAGTCGAAGCGACGGTCACCGGCCAGCATGTAGTCGGCGCCGTCGCCGATGACCACTGCCAGGCGTGCCGGATCGTCCGGCAGGCGAAAATACTGGCGGGCGATCAATTCGACCTGCGGGTTGATCTCGACGACCGTGCTCCGGCACTCCGGCAGGTTGCGGTAAATGAACTTGGCCAGCGAACCGGCGCCCAGCCCGACGAGCAAGGCGCTGCGCGGCCAGTCCGTCTCGTCGCGCAGCAACAGCCCGGCCATCATCTCCCGCGTGTAGGCGAGTTCGAGCGACCACGGGCGGGCAATGCGCATGGCGCCCTGCACCCAGTCCGAGCCGAAGTGCAGGTAACGCACACCGGCCTCCTCGCTGATATCGACGGAGTGTTGTGGCGGCTGCTTGCGGCTCTTCACGGTGCAGTCGTCCTAGACGCCATTGCCCAGGGCTTTCCCGGCGTCGGTCCAGGCGAGCCCCAAAGCTTCCGCCACCGGAGCACAGGTGACCATTCCCTGAAAGACGTTCAGGCCGTTGCGCAGGTGCGGATCGTCGACCAGGGCGCGGCGGCAGCCCTTGTCGGCAAGGGCAAGGGTGAACGGCAGGGTCGCGTTGTTGAGCGCGAAGGTCGAGGTTCGGGCGACCGCGCCGGGCATGTTGGCGACACAGTAATGCACGATGCCGTCGACGATGAAGGTCGGGTCGGCATGGGTGGTCGGATGGCTGGTCTCGAAGCAGCCGCCCTGGTCGATCGAGACATCGAC
>DAOMFF010000253.1:0-2886 GCA_035429665.1 Azonexus sp. | reverse complement strand
CATGACAACGGCAGTCAAATAGTTCTTGACAAATTAACGAAAATAAAATTTATTTTTGCCGAACTCTTGCATACAATACCCCCCACAAGTAGAGTAGTCATTCTGATAGTCCGGCTTTTTTAACCAGGGGGAAATTGTCATGCTCAGCAGTCTCATGCCTCAGCGCAAGGAATTCTATGTGCTCCTTGCCACGCTTTCCGATCGTGTCGTCGCCGGGGCCAATGCCACCTTGCGGCTGTTGAACGGCCTCGGCAACAACGCCGAGGACCTGCCCACGCTGGTCGCAGAAGTCAGCCTGCTCGAACAGGCCGGCGACAAGATCAAGGCCGAGGTGATCACCTTGCTGCACCGCTCGTTCACCACGCCGATCAACCGCGACCAGATCCATTCCTTGGTCATCGAACTCGACGGCGTGCTCAACGCTCTCGAGGACGTAGCGCGGGCGGTGGCGATGTACAACATCAAGGAATCCACCGCCGAGGCGCGCGAACTGGCCTCGCTCGCCGCCGACGCCAGCATGCGCCTGAACCGGGCCGTCGCCGGCCTCGGGGAAAAGGGCCGCCGCCCAGAGATCATCGGCTTCTGCAAGGAGATCGAGGAAATCGAGGCGAAGGCCGACCTCGTGCAGCGCAAGGCCATCACCAAGCTCTTCGACGGCAGCAGCACGGCCTGGAACGCGGTCAAGTTGAGCCGCTTCTACGCACTGCAGGAAGTGGTTCTTGACGCTTGCGAAGAGGCGGCCAAGACCATCGAAGAAATCCTGATCGAAAATTCCTGAGGGGCGCGCGAAATGGAAGCACTCAACATGAGCATCTGGACGCTCGGCCTCCTGATCTTCATCGCTTTGGCCTTCGACTTCATGAACGGGTTTCATGACGGCGCCAATTCGATTGCGACGATCGTTGCCACCGGCGCCCTGACTCCCAAGCAGGCGGTGTTGTTTGCCGCGTTCTTCAACTTCGCCGCGCTCTTCGTCTTCCAGCTCAAGGTGGCGGCGACCATCGGCAAGGGGACGGTCGACCCGTCCTTCGTTGATTATTACGTCATTTTCGGCGCCTTGGTCGGAGCGCTTGCCTGGAACATCATCACCTGGTACTATGGCATCCCGTCGTCATCCTCGCACGCGCTGGTCGGCGGCCTGGTCGGCGCCACCGTTGCCAAATCCATGTCGGGTGCGCCGATCGTCTGGGAAGGTTTCGGCAAGATCCTGGCGTTCATCATCATCTCGCCACTGGTCGGCTTCCTCATCGGTGCCCTGCTGATGATCATTGTGGCCTGGATCTTCCGCAAGCATACGCCGCACGAGGCGAGCAAATGGTTCCGCAGCGGGCAGTTGTTCGCAGCCGCGGCCTACAGCCTTGGTCATGGTGGCAACGACGCACAGAAGACGATCGGCATCATCTGGTTGCTGCTGATCACCGCCGGCGTCGCAACCAAGGACGTGTCCACGCTGCCGATGTGGGTCGTGTATTCATGCTACGGCGCCATTGCCTGGGGCACTTATCTCGGCGGCTGGCGGATCGTCAAGACCATGGGTTCCAAGATCACCAAGCTCAATTCGGTCAGCGGCTCGTGCGCCTCGATGGGCGGCGCGATCGCCCTCGGTCTCGCGACCTTCGCCGGCATCCCGGTATCCACCACCCACACGATCACCGGCTCGATCGTCGGCGTCGGCGCGGCATCGGATGTCAAGGCGGTGCGCTGGGCGGTGACCGCCAACCTCATGGTGGCGTGGATCCTGACGATCCCGGCGGCCGGCCTGATCGCCGGGATCTTCTGGTACATTGGCACGAAATTCCTCTGATCAATACAAGGAACGCTGATCATGTCATCAAGTAACTTTCTACCGAAGCGCGCCGAGTTCTTCGCCTTTCTGGCGGCCCACACCGATCGTGTCGTCGCCGCAGCCAATGCGACGTCGCGGCTGGTCAACGGCCTCGGCAATCCCGCTGGCGCCGCTGAAGCCGCCAACCTGATCGACGAGGTGAATTCCAACGCGACCAGCGGCGACCGCATCAAGGACGATTTCGTGCAGATCCTGTACGAGGCGTTCACTACCCCGATCAGTCGCGATCTGCTGCACACGCTGATTCTCAATCTGGACCGCGTGCTCGGCAAGCTGCAGAACGTCGCTGATGCCGTAAGCATGTATGGCGTCACCGAGGCGACCAATGAGAACCGCGCCATGGCCGCGCTCGCGGTCGATGCCTGCGCCCGCCTGAACAAGGCGGCGATCGGCATGGGCGATACCAAGCAAAAGCCGGAAGACGTCGCCAGGCTCTGCCATGAAATCGCCGACGCCGGGACAAAGGCGGGCCAGGCGATGAGCGCGGGGGTCACCAGGCTGTTCGCGAAAGAGGGCGACGACGACGCGACGCTTCACGCGTTGACGATGAACCGCTTCTACTTCGCGCAGTACGACGTGCTCAACGCCTGCAAGCGCGCAGCCCAGGGCATCGAGGAAATTCTGCTCGAAACCGCCTGACCGAGTTTTGCGGGGGCCACCCTTGGCCCCCGTCCTTCCTGTCGTCCGCGCGCCAGCGCGGAAAGTTTCCCCGGGCATCGCTGCCCCCGCAACTCCCCCCCTCCTGATCCACTACCGCCAGGACCTGGCCTCCGGTGGTATGCTCGCAATGCCCCGGGCGCGTTTGCCGGGGGCAGCCAGCCGCAAGCCCATGACCGAAACCCTGCTCGAAGCGCTCAAACTGCTGGGGGGCTTCGACCACCGCCTGCTTCAGATCGCCGGACTCTCGCTGCGCGTGAGTCTGACCGCGCTCGCCATCGGCGCGCTGGTCGGCCTGCCCATCGGCGCCTGGCTGGCGGTGGCGAACTTTCGCGGGCGCGGCGCCCTGATCGTTGCCCTCAATGCGCTGATGGGGCTGCCGT
>DAOMFF010000252.1:0-2887 GCA_035429665.1 Azonexus sp. | reverse complement strand
TGCCGAGCGGCAACTGGGCGGCGCCGAAGGCGAGGAAGTAGGTGCTGGTCAGCAGCCCGAGCGCGTTGTCGCCGAGATTGAGGTCGCGCGCCAGAACCGGGCCGATGACGGCGTTCGCCGTCCTGAAGACATAGGATAGAAAATAGCCGGCAGCGAAGGGCAGAAACAGGCGCAGCCACAACTGGCGGGAGTCGGTCGCCATCAATTCCGCTCCGGTTTCACGTGGAACGCAGGCGGCGGGGACGGCCGCCCAGCGTGCCTTTCCAGCCAGTCAGAACGTTCAATGATTTTGCGCTGCCAGTCCGCGGCGATACCGGTTGTGGCTGCAAGTTGCCGCAGCGCCAGCGGGGTTGGGCGGTGCGAATGCCAGAGCTGCAGCGCTTGCGCCAGGCTGAGCCTGTCATCCCCGGGCTCGACAATATCTAGCGTATCGCGCGGGGCAACGATGCCCGGCAGCAGCACGCGGAAATACCAGCCGGCCAGATGGTGTTCGGCGATGTAGGCTGCCATGCCGTCGACGCCGAAGCGCGCATCGATCTTCCAGCACGGGCTGCGTGGCTGGCAGAGTTGCAGCCGGGCCTCACCCAACCCGAACACGTCACCGATGCGAACCCGCGACTCATCGAGCGTCGGACTCGAAATGTTCTCGCCGAGGCTCCCTGGTTTCAGCTGACTGGCGGCCTCCGGAAACGCTTGCGCAAGACGCCCATAGTGAACCGCCGGATAAAGATGAACGGCCTTGTCCGGACCGCCATGGACCCTGCCGTCAGCCTGCTCGTCGCCGGCGAAACCCTGGCTGCCGAGATGCAGGGAGCCGTCGACCGGGTACTTGAACATGCCGGTCGGCCGGCCGCTTTCAGGCAGGGGGGCGATTGTGCCGATGAAGAGGGAAACATGGCTCATGGTGGCGAGATTGTGCCATCAATCCCACAGCCACGCGGCACCGCGCACCCCCGAGGAATCCCCATGTGCCGGCGGCACGATTTGCGTGCGAAAAATGTCGGAAAAGACATGTGGACCGCAACAGGCCGGCAGATTGCGATAAAGGCGTCCAAGGTTTGACAGCCCGCCGCCGAGGACGATCACCTGCGGGTCGAGCACATTGACGACGCCGGCGAGTGCCCTTCCGAGGCGCGCCTCATAGCGTCGCAGGGTGGCCTCGCAAGCGGGATCACCGCCGGCGGCACGGGCGTCGATCTCGGCCGGCGAAAGCTGATCCCCCGCGTGCAGCGCATGGTCGCGAATCAGTGCCGGCCCGCTGAGGTAGGTTTCGATGCAGCCACTGCGGCCGCAATAGCACAAGGGCAGCGGGAGATCGGCAGGACCGGGCAGCGGGAGAGGATTGTGGCCCCATTCGCCGGCGATGGCATTGGCGCCGCTCAGGACATGGCCGCGAACGACAACTCCGCCACCGACCCCGGTCCCGAGAATGACCCCGAAAACAACCTCGGCTTGCCGGCCGGCGCCGTCGCTTGCTTCGGAAAGCGCGAAGCAGTTGGCATCGTTGGCCAAGCGGACTTCGCGCTGCAGGAGCGCTTCGAGGTCGGTGCGCAGCGGCTGGCCGATCAGACAGGTCGAGTTGGCGTTCTTGATTCGCCCGCTGGCTAGCGATTCGGCGCCGGGAATGCCGACGCCGACCGTCCCCTGCCGGCCGAGCTCATTTTCGACCGCCGCGATCAGCGCGGCGACTGCCCCCAGTGTCGCGGAATAATCTCCCTGCGGAGTGGCAACACGGCGGCGCAACAATTCTCGGCCATCGGCGGCGAGGGCGACGATCTCGATCTTTGTGCCGCCGAGGTCGACGCCGATGCGTAACCGAATCACACGCAAACCGCCACGCCCTTCACGCTGTCGTGAATGGTGGTCATCGTGCACAGAACGCCGGCACCGGTTTCCAGCAGCATGAAGAAGGTTTGTTCGCTGCAAAGGCACCCCGTGCTGCAAATTTCCCATCTCTTGGCCAGTGCCGGCGCCAGCGGGGCATGGCGTTGCGTGGCCCGTTGAGCGAAATCAGCGTCGCCTTCCCAAGTTCCGAGTGCAGGCTGCGGAGACCGCGCCGCTCGACGTCCTGACTGCTACCCGGTGAATCGCAGACAACAACGTCGGCACCGCAACCAGGATACCTGATTGCCATTTCGCAACTGCCTGTTGGCATGACAAGAACCGAAGCACGGTGACCAGTCTGCCGTTGCCCGTGGCACTCCTCGAGCGCATAGCACTCGAGTTCGTTATTCCCTGTCGCCAGGGGATTGGCGGTAATATGTGTCGGCATGTCCATTTGTTCCCCCTGCGCCCATTCTGCATGAAGCGCGGGCGGTCTGACAACCGGCGGGAAGGACGCATTCGAGGAGCCATTGAGATGTTGGTCAAATTCGTATCCAGTGAAACCGGCGAACTGATGATGTTTGCCGAGATGGCGTCTACCCTGTTGCGGGCTGTCGGCAAGGAGACCGGCCGGCGTGGCACGTTCACCCGCGAGGAAATGCTGCCGGCCGCGAAACTGCTGCGCGAAGCCGTGGCGCGCGGCGAGGCGAGCACCGGCAAGGTGGATGATGACGATGACGGCAAGGAATCTCCCGTGGCGCTCGGCCCCCGGGCCTGGCCGTTGATCGACATGCTGGAGCGCAGCAGCAAGGGTGATGCACACGCCAATATCGTCTGGGAAGCCGCTGCGGATTTCTAGCCGGCTCATCCCGGCAGTGCCTCTGTTGTGCCAGGGGACTGCCACCACTGATGGCTCGTGTTGTGCGCAGATGCGACTCTCTCTGCTGATCATTTTCGCTTGTTTCTTGCTGTCGACCGCAACTGCGGGGACGCCGCCGACGGTCGCCGTCGATGTCGGTCATACCCTGGCCGAGCCGGGGGCGATCAGCGCGCGCGGACGCGG
>DAOMFF010000251.1:0-2891 GCA_035429665.1 Azonexus sp. | reverse complement strand
TGGACGAGGTCGCCGAATTCGTCGTCGTTGATGCCGCGCATCATGACCGCGTTCAGCTTGGTGCGCCGGAAACCGGCGGCCTGCGCCGCCTTGATGCCATTGAGTACCTTGCCGAGGTCGCCGATCCGGGTGATCGCCTTGAAGCGGTCGGCCTTGAGGGTGTCGAGGCTGATGTTGAGGCGTTTGACCCCGGCGGCCTTGAGTGCCGGCGCGAAGCGGTCGAGCTGCGAGCCGTTGCTGGTCATGACCAGATTGTCGAGGCCGGGCAGGGCGCCCAGGCGTTCGATCAGCCACATGGCGTTCTTGCGCACCAGCGGCTCGCCGCCGGTAATTCGCAACTTATTGACGCCGAGACTGACAAACACCGTGGCAACCTGCAGACATTCTTCGAGACTCATCACCTCGTGGCGCGGCAGGAAGGTCATTTCCTCGGCCATGCAGTAGGTGCAGCGGAAATCGCAGCGGTCGGTGATCGACAGGCGGACGTAGGTGATGCGGCGGCCGTACTTGTCGACCAGCGTGCCGGGCGGGTGAGCAGCCGTCTGGGTATCGATTGGCGGGCTGAAACTGCTCAGTCCGTTCGGAGTGTTTTCCGGTCTCAATGTTTCGTTGTGCATTGCTTGCTACGCGCGGTGACCGGCCTCAGAATGAAGGCGGCTGATGCTTCAGGCCGCCGATTATGGGTATCAGAGTACTTTCAGACAAGTGGAGACATCAAGAATGCAAAAGTTCATTATCTTTGGCGCGCTGGCCTGCAGTGGACTGCTGGCCGGGTGCATGGGCGGCATGGGTTCCAGCGGTGCCGAGCGTGCCGAGGCGCGACTGGCGCCGACTCAGGACAACCGCGTCGTCGGCGTGGTCAGCTTCACGCAGACGGGAGACAAGGTCCGGGTGGTCGCCGAGGTGAGCGGACTGACAGCGGGCGCCCACGGCTTCCATATCCACGAGAAGGGTGATTGCAGCGCGCCCGACGGAACCAGCGCCGGCGGCCATTTCAATCCGGGCGCCAAGCCGCATGGCAATCCCGAGCATGCCGAGCACCACGCCGGCGACATGCCACAGCTGATCGCCAATGCCGCCGGTGTTGCCACCGTGACCGCCTATCTCGACGGACCGACCATCAGCGAGGGCGCGACCGCCATCGTCGGACGCAGCGTTATCGTTCATGCCGCGCCGGATGACTTCAAGACCCAGCCGACGGGCAATTCGGGTGCCCGCCAGGCGTGCGGGGTCATCGTCCGGAAATAGGTGGTAATTGCCGGTTGACCGCAGCAGATGGCGTGCGGTCAGCCTTGAGCCAGCGAAAGGGGGCGGCAATCCCCTTTCAGTTTGCCGGGCGTCGGGCTTGCTGCCAGGCCAGCACCGCCTGCCCGGAAAGGGCGAGTATCCCCTGATACTGCTCGGGTGGGAGGCTCTCGCTTAGCGCCGCAAACAATTCCTGCGTTGCCTCTTCGGCCATCCCGCCGACCGGCTTTTCATCGCCCAGCAGGCGGATCTGGATGCTGGCCAGTGCATCGGCCAGCAACCGCCAGCCGAGCAGCGGCATGCGCCGGGTCAGCGCCAGCATCAGGCTGCCCAGCGCGCGCATGATGCGCCGTGCCTCGGCGCTGTCGTCGCAGGCGGTCATGGCGTGCCAGAGTGCCAAATGAATGTTGCGACGCAACTCGATCTTGAAGTCGATTGCATCGCTCTCGACCGCATCGACCCGCGCGAAAAGGCGCTGGAACCGCGCGTCTTCGGTAGCATCCAGCGATGTTCGCAGTGAACCGAGCAGCGCGCTCAGAGCCGGGATCGCGGCCAGGTCGAAGGCCTGGCTGTAGGCCAGCCCCCACTGGTCGAGCCCGGCGGCGAGCAGGACGCGGCGCAACGTGCGCGCCTCATCGCCGTCGCCGGCGGCGCACCAGTTTTGGCAGCGCTGCGCGACCTCGGCCAGCGCGGCGTCTCGACCCGGCATGCTGCCATCGACGGTCAGCCGGAAGACCGTGGCAAAGGCGTCCTGCGCGACGTGTGCGGCCTGGCGCTGGGCATCGGCCGGCAGCGCCGCCGCCAGGCGGTCGGGATCGGGGGTCATCGTCGGTCAGTGGGTGATGGGAAGGGAGCGTAACGATAACGCTATTCGTCTTCCCCGTGTGGCAACCCCCGCTCTTCCGGCGGCAGCGGGGCGAAATAGCCTGCGGCGAGCACGAGCAGCGCGACGCCGATCAAGGTTGCCGCCCAGGTCAGGGTGCCGCGCCCGGCGGCGTCGAAGAGCAACAGCTTGGCGCCAACGATGCCGAGCAGCGTGATGCCGCCGAACCATGCCAAGCGCAGGCCACGGCGCGAGGCGATGATCAGTGTGGAGATGGCGGTGACTGTCCAGAACAGCGTAAGCAGCGCGTGGAAGAGCGTTGACCGCAGCAGCGGCCCGGCCGCGAACGGAACATCGCCCCAGTGGTGGGCGATGCGTCCGGCGAGCGCCGACAGCCAGATGAAGGCGAGGGCGAAAACCACTCCGCGCAGGAGGCGACCTTCCTCCGGCTTCAGCAGGCCCGCCAGCAGCAGAAGTGACGCGGCGGCGGCGACCTGTGTCGCGTCGAAGACGTTGAGCAAAGGCAGATACGGCCAGCCGAGCCCGTCGGCGCCGGAGAGGCTGGCGTTGCCCAACGGCAGCAGGACGACCAGTCCGGCCAGCGCCGGGAAGATGCCCAGCGGCACGTAGCGCGCTGCGGCGACGGCGAATGGCCACAGCCCACGCTTCGCACCCCAGGCGGCCAAGGCGATGCCTGCCGCTAACAAGGCAACGACGGCGACGAAAGCCCATAAGTTGGGTGGCTGGGCATGGCGCTCGGCCTGCCACGACGCTTCCAGCACCAGCGAGGCGAGCAGCAGCCACCAGCCGCCGACATGGCGAA
>DAOMFF010000250.1:0-2893 GCA_035429665.1 Azonexus sp. | reverse complement strand
GCCGGTGACCAGCGCCGCCACCGTCAGCAGCGCCTTGGCGACGCGCACGCCGACGATGCGCAGGCTCGAATCGACGTCTTGCATGCGCATCAGGCGCGCTTCGATCAGGCCGGCCACCCACAGCGCGACGACCACCGTCAGGAAGACGGTGACGATGCCCTGGAGGATCATCCACAGGTTGATGCGCTGGGCGCCGAGCGGGAAGACGACGCCTTCCAGGGTATCGATGAAATGCGGCGCCAGATCGGTGATGTAGAGCGCCAGCCAGCTCCAGACCGCGGTCGCGATGATGCGCTCCCAGGTCGTCAGCCAGGTCGCCTTGGGGAAGGCCTGGCGGAGGACGAAGACGACGGCGCGCACCAGCGCCATAGAGCCGAGCAGCGGCAGCGCCAGGCGCAGCAGGTTGACGTGGATGAACTTCTGCAGCACCAGCTTGGCGATGCCGACCAGCACAACGGCGGTCAGCGGAAATGCCAGGCGGGCGCCGGCATCCTTGAGACGCCCGGCGCCCTCCTGATGGTGGCGGCCGATCCACCAGCGCGCGAACAGCCAGGCAGCGCCTACACAGGCAGCCAGCGCGACCACCTGCCAGACGAAATTCGGGTCGCGCAGATCATCGAATAGATCGCGGAACAGTTGCAGGGCCGGGTTGCTTTGGGTCATGTCTTCTTGTCCAGAACGGCGGCGAAAAAGCCGTCGGTGTTTTGCCGGTGCGGCAACAGGCGCAGGAAATCGCCGTCGACCGCGATACCATGTCTGGCCAGAACTTCCGCAGCGGGCGCAGGCCTGAAGTCCGGATGCCCGGCGAGGAAGGCGTCTACGACGGCCTCATTTTCCGCGGTCAACAGGCTGCAGGTGGCATAAACCACACGCCCGCCGGGACGCACCAGTCTGGCGGCGGCTTCGAGAATGGCCGCCTGCTTGACTGCCAGTTCAGCGACCGAATCCTCGCCCTGCCGCCACTTGAGGTCAGGATTGCGGCGCAGCGTGCCGAGGCCGGAACACGGGGCATCGACGAGGACACGGTCAACCTTTCCGGCCAGACGCTTGATCCGGGTGTCGCGCTCATGCTCGATGCGCACCGGATGCACGTTGGACAGGCCGGAGCGCGCCAGACGCGGCTTCAGCCGGGCCAGGCGCTTGTCGGAAACATCGTAGGCGTAGAGACGTCCGGTATTCCTCATCAGCGCACCGAGCAGCAGCGTCTTGCCGCCGGCGCCGGCACAGAAATCGACGACCATTTCGCCGCGCCTGGGCTCCATCAGATAGCCGAGCAATTGGCTGCCTTCGTCCTGCACCTCGAAAGCGCCGGCGAGAAACAGCGGGTGCCTGGCCAGCGCCGGCTTGTCGCGCAGGCGGATCGCCAGCGGCGACAGGCTGCCCGCGACGGCAGCGATCCCCTCCGCCGCGAACTGGGCGAGAACCGCCTCGCGATTGGTCTTCAGCGTATTGACGCGCAGGTCGAGCGGCGCCGGCTGGTTGAGCGCGGCAGCCAGACGCAGCACTTCGTCGGCACCGAACTGGACTTCCAGCACGCCGTACAGCCAGTCCGGCAGATCGCAGCGCACGGCGGGCCGGAAATCTTCCTCCGCCATCGCCTTGGCGGCCGCCAGCCAGTCAACCTCGCTCGCCTTGAGCACCGGTGCCAGTTCGCGCTGGCTCCAGCCGCGGACGACGGCGAGCGCCACCAGCAGCCGCGCCCGGTCCGACAGCCTGCCGGCACAACGCGCCTCGATGCTGCGCCCGCGCCGCAGCACGGCGAACACGGTTTCGGCGACAAAAGCGCGATCGGCGTGGCCCAACTGGTGATGATCGCGGAAATAGCGCGAAACAACCGCATCCGCGGGGTATTCGAAACGTAGCAACTGCCCGAGGACGGCTTCGGCATGAGCAAACAGAGCGGGGGTGAAGCGAGCGTTCATGGCGATCCAATTTCCGTGGCGACCTGTTCGAAGCTTTCGCCCTTCTTGTCGGTTAAGCGGATTCTAACCGGCAAACGCTGGCGGTCGAGCGCGATCCAGACTTCCGTCGTCTTGTCGGTCATCGCCCGCAGATGCAGTGCACGAAAACGGCCGGCCGGCGTCTCGATTTCCTCCTCACCCAGCGAGTCGACCGCGTAGCGCTCATATTTCCGGCCGGTGACGACGCCGATCACGCTCCCTTCAGCGAGTCCACCGAGATAGGCGAGTTGGTAGTTGAGCGACAGGATGTCCTGGGTGCCCTTGGCGATCGGCTGGACGCTACCATCGCGGGCAAGCCGGACTTCCGCGGTCGACCAGTCGAAATCGGCGTTTTCGCCGGCGTCCTTGCCGTTCTTCAGGGTGCGATAAGTCTCCGGCTGCAGGCCCCCGGCAACCAGACGCCCGGAACTCTCGGTTTCGAGGCGAATCGGCTTGAACAGCGAAACCAGCCCGCTGGTCTCGGTAATTCCGGTCAGCCGGTAGCGGCCGTCCTCGGTGAATTCCCAGCGGTGCTCGGCGCGGCCGACCTGGAGACCGAGCGATTCCTTGAGGATCGCATAACGGATGGTACCGGTCGCCGGCAGGATCGGCTTCGCCGGCTGGGCGGGTGTCAGGGGGGCGGTCGACGGCATTTCAGGGACGATTTCGGGTAGAGGTGCAGGTTCGGTTTCGGTTGTGGACAGGGCGGCGACCGGAGCGGCTGGCGCCCCCGGCCTAGCGCTCGCCGGCCGGGGCGGTCTGGCTGCCTTGGCCGCGGGTGGTGGCGCCGCCTTGGGCGCGACATCCGGCGGGGCAGGCGGTGCCTCGGGCAACGGCCTGATCTCGGCGCGCAAGGGCGCGGGCTCCGGCTCGGGACCGCCGCCGAAGAGTTCGACATCCATCCCGACCAGCGCCGCGGCGTGGATCGCCAGCGAACCCAGCAGCGCGGCTAA
>DAOMFF010000249.1:1428-2895 GCA_035429665.1 Azonexus sp. | reverse complement strand
CATGACCACGGCCATCGGCTGGAGGATTTCCTTCCCCGGCTCGCCGGTGGCGATGGCCAGCGGGATCAGGCCCAGCACCGCCGTGGTCGTCGTCATCAGCACCGGCACCAGGCGTTCGAGGGACCCCCGGACGATCATCGCCTGGCAAAACGTCTCGCCTTCGTGCCGCATCAGGTGGAGGTAGTGATTGATCATCATGATGCCGTTTCGGAGCGAAATGCCGGTCAGGGTGATGAACCCCATGAGGCTGGCGATGGAAAAGACCCCGGTCGTGAACCCGATCACCGCGACCGCGCCAACCGCCGCCTGCGGAATGTTCATCAGAATGCAGAGCACGATCCGGTGCGACCGGAAGTGATTGTAGAGAATGACGTACATCAGCAGCAGGGACACGCCGGACAGCAGGCCGATGACGCGGGTGGCCTGCTGCTGGGCCTCGAACTGGCCGCCGTAGGTGATGAAGTAGCCGGTGGGGAGTTGGACGCGCGCGCCGACGACCGCCTGGAGATCGGCGATGGTCCCGCCGAGGTCGCGGCCGGCGACGTTGGCCTGAATCACGATGCGGCGCTGGCCGTTCTCGCGCAGAATCTGGTTCGGTCCCGCACCCGCGATCACGTCGGCGACGGCGCGGAGCGGCACCTTGGCGCCGGTCGGCGTGTCGATCAGCATATCGGCCAGGGTCCGCTCGTCGCCGCGATACTCGTCGTTCAGCTTGACCACGACGGCGTAGGTTTTCTGGCCGTCCAGCACTTCGGTGACGGTCTTGCCGTACAGGGCGGCTTCGAGCGTTCGCGCCAGGTCGCCGACCTGGATGCCGTAGGTCTTGGCGGCGTCGCGATGGATCTGGATGCGGATTTGCGGAATGAGCACCTGCTTCTCGACGAACAGGTCGGTCACGCCGGGCACCGTCGCCATCGCCGCGCGCACCTCCTCCGCCTTCGCCCGCAGCGTCGCCAGATCGTCGCCGAACACCTTGACGGCGATTTGGGCGTTGACGCCGGACAGCAGGTGGTCGAGCCGGTGCGAGATGGGCTGGCCGACGTTGACGACCATGCCGGGAAAGCGGCCGAGCCGCTCGCGGATCTCGGCGAGCACCGCCGGCTGGGGCCGACCGCCGGGCTTGAAATCGACCTCCAATTCCGACGAATGCACCCCTTCGGCGTGCTCGTCCAGTTCGGCCCGGCCGGTGCGGCGGCTGACCAGCGCCACCTCGCCGATGGCCAGCAACTCCTTCTCGGCCAGCGCGCCGATACGGTTGCTTTCCGACAGCGAAGTGCCCGGCGCGGCGATCAGGGTGACGGTGATGGTGCCCTCGTTGAACGGCGGGAGAAACTCGCGGCCCAGTTGCGTCACCGCCGCGAGGGCGACCAGCGCCAACCCGTAGAACGCGCCCATGACCAGGGTCGGATGACGGAGCGTGAAGCCGAGCTGGACCCGGTCGATGGCCTTGAGCTGGCGCACGATCCA
>DAOMFF010000249.1:0-1328 GCA_035429665.1 Azonexus sp. | reverse complement strand
CCGCCCAGGGTCATGGTGTTGATGCCGATGCCGGCGAATTTGAAGACGATGAAGGTGACGATGAAGGAGAGCGGAATGGCGATCAGCGAGATGAGCGTCGTCCGGGTGTTGAGCAGGAACAGGACGAGCACGAGGGCGACGAGGATGGCGGCGTCGCGCATGACCTCGATGACGTTGTGGATGCTGGCCTCGATGAAATGCTGCTGGCGGAACACGTCGTCGTCCAGTTCCACCCCCGGCGGCAGGGCGGCGCGCAGCTCGGCCATGGCTTTTTCGATGGTTCGGGTCAGCGCCACCGTATCCTGCCCCGGCTGCTTCGACACCATGACGATGACGCCGGGTTCCGCGTTGATGGAGGCATCGCCGCGCTGGACCTGGATCCCTTCCAGCACCCGCGCCACGTTGCCCACGGTGATCGGCGTGCCGGCGCGGGTCGTCACCACGGCGTCGGCGAACTCCGCGATGTTCCGGATCCGCCCGAGGTTGCGGACCAGAAACTCCTGGCTCTGCTTCTCGATGAAACCGCCGGTGCTGTTCTCGTTGGCGTTGGCGACGGCGCGCTCGACCTCTTCCAAGGTCAAGTCGTAGGCGCGGAGTTTTTCGGCATCGACCTGCACCTGATACTGCATGCGGCCGCCGCCGATGGGGATGGCGTTGGCCACGCCGGGGATCGACAGCAGGCGCGGGCGCACCGTCCAGTCGGCCAGCAGGCGCAATTGCACCGGCGGGATCGTCTGGCTTTTGAGGCCGATGAGCATGATTTCGCCCATGATCGACGAAATCGGACCCATCCGTGGTTCGATGCCGGCGGGCAAGCGGTCGCGGGTGGTGGCGAGTTTCTCGCCGACCAGTTGCCGCGCCAGGTAAATGTCCTTGCCCCAGTCGAATTCCACGAAAACGATGGACAGGCCGACGGCGGAGACGGAGCGGACTCGCTGCACGCCGGTCGAGCCATTCAAGGCGGTCTCGATGGGAAAGGTGACCAGGGTCTCCACTTCCTCGGGCGCCAGGCCTTCGGCTTCGGTCAGCACCGTGACCTGCGGCCGGTTGAGGTCGGGCAGCACGTCCACCGGCAGTCTCGCCATCTCGTAGAGACCATAGAGCGTGAGCGCGAACGCCGCCGCCAGCACGAAGAGGCGGTTCTTGATCGAGAAATGGATGAGCTGTTTGATCATGGTCATGTAGTCCCCGTCGCTCGGGATCGCAGCCGACGGGGTGGGTGAAGGGATGGGCTGGATCGGCGCCGTCGCCTCCGCCGGGGACGCGCGGCGCATCGCTCAGTGCGCGTGGCGGTCGGGCTTCCCTTCGACCTGTTGCCGGATGCCGGC
>DAOMFF010000248.1:0-2902 GCA_035429665.1 Azonexus sp. | reverse complement strand
TGGCCGAAACCTACGGCCAGATGTTCGCCGCCCGCTTCTTCGTCGGCGTCGGCGAGGCGGCCTACGGGAGCGTCGGCATCGCCGTCATCATTGCCGTGTTCCCGCCTCATCTGCGTTCGACATTGAGCGGCGCCTTCCTGGCCGGCGGCGCCTTTGGCTCGGTGCTCGGCATGGCCCTGGGCGGGATCATCGCTGCACAGTTCGGTTGGCGCTGGGCGTTCGGTGCAATGGCACTGTTCGGGATGGCGCTCACCATCCTTTATGCACTGGTGGTCACCGAGAAGCGGCTCAACCCCGACGGCATCGCAACGTCGCCCGCCAGGGCCGGAAACAGCGTCGGTGGCAAGAGCTTCCGCTCTCTGCGTGGCCTGCTCACCGGGCTGTTCTCGTCGGTCTCGGTCTGCTGCGCCTACGTCGGCAGCGGCCTGCAACTGTTCATGATGGGCTCGATGATGGCGTGGCTGCCCAGCTTCGTGAACCGCTATTACGAACTACCCACCGACAAGGCAGGCCTGGTTGCCGCCGTATTCGTGCTCGCCGGCGCGATTGGCATGACTGGCTGCGGCATCATCACCGACAGGCTGAGCCGCAATTTCGCAACCCGCAAGTGGTCGGTCGCCATCGCCTATTCGCTGCTATCTTCAGTGTGCCTGATCGTCGGTTTCCATCTACCGACCGGCATGGCCCAACTGGCGGTCCTCGCCGTCGGCATGTTCTTCGTCGCCGGAACCACCGGCCCGGTCGGCGCCATGGTCGCCAACCTGACTCATCCATCCATCCACGCCACTGCCTTTGCAACGTGGTCGCTGGCCAACAACCTGCTTGGCATGGCGCCCGGCCCCTTCCTGACCGGCTCCCTCGCCGACCGCATCGGATTAATCGGCGCGCTGCAGTGGATGCCGCTGGCCGGCTTGGCGGCCGCAGCGGTTTTCGCCCTCGGCCGGCGCAGTTACGCCGGTGACCTGCAGCGCATTCACGCCCTGCAGGCAGCCGAAAAGAATTGAACAATACGGAGTTCCCGATGACCCAAGCCACGCAGCCGACCATCCTCTTCGTTCCCGGACTACGCGATCACGTCGAGGAGCACTGGCAGACCATCCTGCAGAAGAAGATCCCCGGTGCACGCTCGGTACCGCCGCTCGAGCACGACAAGTTCAGCCGTGCTGCCCGCGTCGAGGCTCTGCAGACAGCGCTCGCCGAAATCGACGGCCCGGTCATCCTGGTCGCGCACAGCGCCGGCGTGATGATCACCGTCAACTGGGCCCAGATGTATGATCGCCCGATCTACGGCGCCATGCTTGCCGCGCCGGCCGACGTCGAATCGCCCATGCCGGCCGGCTACCCGACGGTCGATGTGCTGCGCGCCAACGGCTGGCTCCCGATTCCCCGCGCCCGCCTGCCCTTCCCGAGCATCGTCGCGGCAAGCACCAACGATCCGCTCTGCGTCTTCGAGCGCGCCTCCGGCTTCGCCCGCGACTGGGGCAGCCGCTTCATCGATGTCGGCGCTGTCGGCCATATCAATCCGGCCGCCGGATTCGGCGAATGGACGCAGGCGGAAGATCTAATCCGCCAGCTGCGCTGACCGGCCGGGCCGCCTCCCAGTGAAAACGCTCTCCCCGGCAGCGTTGACCGCGCTGCTGGCGGTGATCGGCCTGCTCAACTCGCTATGCTCCGACATGGTGATTCCGGCCTTGCCCTCGCTACGCGACGACCTCCAAGTGAACGAGTGGCAAGCCCAGCAGACGATCTCGCTGTTCCTTGCCGCCTGCGCCTTCATGTCGTTGTGGTACGGCGCACTCGCCGACGCCTGGGGCCGGCGCACGGTGACGCTTGGCGCGCTGATCGTCATCGCCGTGACCGCCATCGCCAGTGTCGCGACCAGCCAGATCGAGCAATTGTGGGCATTGCGCACACTGCAGGGAGCGGCTTCCGGCGCCGGCCTGGTGATCAGCCGCACCGTCGTGCGCGACCTGCATATGGGGCCGACCGCACAACGCTTGCTGAGCCACATCATGATGGTGCAGATGCTCTCGCTCGTGGCAACGCCGGTGCTTGGCGGTTGGCTGGCCGTTCACTGGGGCTGGCGATCCGTGTTCGTCGTCCTTACCGCCATCATGCTCGCGCTGACACTCGCCTGCTGGCGTTGGCTCCCGGAAACCCTGCCCCGCGAACAGCGCCGTCCCCTGCAATTGGGCGCGATGTGGCATTCGTACCGGGCCGTGATGCGGTCCGGCACCTTCGTCCGCCTGTCGCTCGCCCATGTCGCCAACTGGGTCAGCATGGTGATTTATGCCTTTTCCGCGCCGGCGATCGTCATGCGCCACCTGGGCCATGGTCCGACCGAAGTCTACCTGGTCTACATTCCGATCACGGTCGGCCTGCTCGGCGGATTCGCGCTTTTGCCGCGCCTGGCGCGGCGCTGGACGGGGGGCGCCATCCTCAAGGTCGCCTACCGCATCCTTGGAATTTCGATTGCGCTCAATCTGGCGGTTTGCTGGCTGTTTCCCCCGAGCCTGATCCACACGCTGCCCTTGCTTCTCTTCGCCATTGGGGTAGCGCTGGCTTTGCCCATTCTCATCGACTGGGCGCTGACCGCTGTCCAGGATAACGCTGGGGTTGGAAATTCCTGCCAGACCTTCATGCAGTTGGCCGTGATGGCCGTCGGTGCCGGCCTGCTCGCCCCGCTGCTCTGGGATTCAATGTTCAAACTGGCCCTCGGCACCGGCGTCATCACCGCCATCGGTGCCTGGTGCCTGTTCCGCGAACGGCTGTTCCGGCAGACCAGCCCCTGCCCCGCTCCCTGAACCATGCGAGAAACCATGTCCGAAAAACTCGTCGTCACCTTCTATTTCGACCTGATCTGCCCCTGGTGCCTGATCGGCAAGCGCCACCTGCGCACCGC
>DAOMFF010000247.1:0-2904 GCA_035429665.1 Azonexus sp. | reverse complement strand
CAAGTCGGATACCCGCCGCTGAATCCCTGACGCCGCGACAGTCTGCAAAGGGTCGTCTGCCGTCCGCCGGCTTTGAGAGCGCATGACCGTTTCGTCGTCTCCTGCCGTTCGCTCGGTCATGCCTTTGGCGCGATCCACCAAGTCGAACCGGAATCACTGATCACGTCGGATTGAACCCTATGCCCACGGGTGACTGGAATCCGCAAACCTTCCGCCCCAGCGGCTGTCGCCTTGACGGCGCTGCCACGAGGCCGCATCCGTCGTCGCAACGGAGGCAGGGCTGGCCCATCGGCAGAAAAGAAAAAGACCTGAGCAGAGTCTGGCCTTTAAATGGGTGTGGAACGTGGCGACGATTACCGCTACCCCCACAGCCTTTCGGCCGTGGGGGTGAAATCAGCTCAAGCGGCCTGTCGTACTTCTTCGGCGTCGACCTTCGCGCTACCGGCTTCGTCCTTGTCCAGGTCGAGCTGCTTGAGCAACTCGCGTTGCCGGACCAGCAGATCGGTCAGCCGGCCTTCATGCTCGAAGGATCGGGCCAGTTCCAGCCGGAGGTCTTCCAGGCGCTTGCGGCGTGTTTCCAACTGGATCTCGGCATCGGCGTGATGCTTGCCCACCGATTCCAGCACACCCAGCAAGGCGGCCACGAGGGCCGGACCGGTTTGATAAGGTTCGGCGTTGTACAGGCAGTGTCCCGCCAGGTACAGGTTGGGCGGCTGGTCGCCACGGGCCGCCAGCATGCCGAGGTCGAAGCCGCCAAACCGGCCGACGATCCGTTCGATCATCCGGCTGGCCGTGCGCACCTCTTCCCTGGCCGTCCTCACAAACCCGCGTAGCGCCTCGCCCACCGCATCAGGGCCGACGATCTTGCGCCCCGCCAGTTCCATGGCGATGCCCTGCAGGGTCTGCGGCTCGATCCGGGCCGCATCCTGCGCGTACAGCGCGACCTTCTTCTCCAGCGCCTCGATCATCATCGGCAGCCGGCCCACTTCGCTTTCGTTGGCATAGCGCTGGTTGCGCCACACCGAGAACAGCGTCGAGAGCTTGGCCACCTCCGCGTCCACGCCGGCCTTCTCGATCACCAGCGGATTGCCCGAGGCCAAGGCCTTCACCTCGGCATAGGACAGTGCCGCCAATTCCACATCCTCCAGCGACCGGATGCCCTGGTCGCCCTTCATCACCTGGGCGATGAAGCGCGCCTTGGTCTCCAGCGTTTGCCACATGTAACTGTCAAAACTGCCTTCCGTGACATACCGGAAGACTTCCACCTCCTCGCACTCATTGCCCTGGCGCAGGATGCGCCCCTCGCGCTGCTCGACGTCACAGGGACGCCAGGGCGCATCGAGGTGATGCAAGGCCGTGAGACGCGTCTGCACATTGGTGCCCACCCCCATCTTGGCGGTGGAGCCCAGCAGCACCCGGACCCGACCCTCGCGCACCGCCTTGAACAGCGTCGCCTTCTGGACATCGGTCTCGGCATCATGGACGAAGGCGATCTCCTTCTCGGGGATGCCCGCACCGATGAGCCGGTCACGCAGATCGTCATAGACGCTGAAGCTCTTGCCGCCCTTGGGGGACGACAAGTCGCAGAACACCAACTGGGCGCCGCGGAAGTCCGTCGTGCGTTGCCAGATGGCATGGACCTCCCGCACGCAGGCGGCCACCTTGCCGTTTTCGTCGAAACGCGCCAGCGGCGCCACCAGCCGGAAATCCAGCGCGGCCTTGCGGCCGTCGGTGGTGATCGCCAGCATGTTGTCTTCGTTCGGCTTGACGTCGCCGTTGCGGATGGCTTCCGCCCGCTGGACCAGCGTCTGCACGAAGGCTTTCAGCGACGGGCTCGCCGGGCAGGCGACGATGCGCGGCTTGCCGCCGCGCAGCTTCGGCACCGGCAGGTCCAGCATCTCCGCCGTGCGGATGTCGGCCACTTCGCCGAACACCGCCATCAGCTCGGGCACGTTGATGAAGCGCGCGAAGCGCGTGTGCATGCGGTAGCCGCTGCCGTCCGGCGCGATCTCCAGCGCCGTCACCGACTCCCCGAAGGTCGCAGCCCAGGGGTCGAACTGCTGCAGCCCCAGCTCCTCCAGCCTCGTGGGCTGCAGGAAGCGCTGCATCGTGTGGATCTCGGCCATCGTGTTGGCCACCGGCGTCGCGGTGGCAAACACCACGCCGCGTTGAGCCCCGCGGTGCAACTGCATCGTGTAGCGCGTCTTCAGGAACAGGTCGAACGCGCGCTCCGAATTCGTCAGCGGCAGGCCCGCGACCCGCGTCATCTTGGTGAACCGGTACAGATTCTTGAACAGGTGCGCTTCGTCGACGAACAGGCCATCCACGCCCAGTTGTTCCCAGGTCAGCAGATCGTCCTTCTTGCCATCGGCGAGCAGCCGTTCCAGCCGTACCCGCCAGTTCTTCTTCATCGTTTCGAGCTGCTTGATGATCCGGTTCGACCGGTCGCCTTGCTTCTCGGTTCGTACAGCCATTTCGATTTCATGCATGACTTCCTCGATGTAGGTTTGTGTGAATGACGGCGACATCCGGATGCGCTCGAAGCTCGAGTGCGTGATGACCACCGCGTCCCAATCGCCCGTGGCGATGCGCGACACCAGCTCGCGCCGGCGGTCGCCTTCCAGGTCCTCCTTGCCCGCCATCAGCACCGACGCGTTCGGATAGAGTCGGACGAATTCCGCCGTGTACTGGGCCAGCATGTGGTTGGGGACCACATGGCAAGGCTTGTTGATGAAACCCAGCCGGCGCAACTCCATGCTGGCGATGACGCATACCGCCGTCTTGCCCGCACCGACTACATGGAACAGCCCGGTGTTGCCGGATTGCACGATGCGCCACACCGAATCCAACTGGTGCGGATGCAGCACGAAGCAGCGGGAGAATCCCGGCAGCTTCAGGTGCGAG
>DAOMFF010000246.1:0-2907 GCA_035429665.1 Azonexus sp. | reverse complement strand
CAGGACAAGCTGCGCGCCGGCATGCAGGCCAACGACATTCCCGCCGAATTCGCCGAGCGCATCGTGCTGCAGATCCAGGGCTTCGGCGAATACGGCTTCCCGGAATCGCACGCCGCCAGCTTCGCGCTCCTCGTCTATGCCTCGGCCTGGCTCAAGCGCCATCATCCCGCCGCCTTCCTCTGCGGCCTGCTCAACAGCCAGCCGATGGGATTCTATTCGCCGTCGATGCTCGTCCAGGATGCCCGCCGCCACGGCGTCACCGTATTGCCGCAGGATGTCGCGACCAGCGATCGGGACAGCCGCGTCGACCCGGACGGCGCCGTCCGCCTCGGCCTGCGCGAAATCCGCGGGCTATCGGAAGAGGCCGCCGAACGCATCGCTGCGGTCGACCGCCAAAAAAGGCCATTTTCCAGCGTCGCCGATCTCGCCGCGCGCGCCGTGCTCAACCGGCACGACCTCGACCTGCTCGCCGCCGCCGACGCGCTGCACAGCCTGGCCGGGCATCGCCGCAGGGCAGCGTGGGCGGCCAGCGCCGAAAAGATCGCCACCCCGGCGCAGGGCGACCTCTTCGCCGGCCAGCCGCCGCGCGAAGCGGCGCCCGACCTGCCGGCGCCCGGTGAAGGTGAAAACCTCGTCGCCGACTACCGCAGCCTCGGCCTCACCCTGCGCCGCCACCCGCTGACGCTCCTGCGCAGTCACCTCGCCGCCCGCCGCTTCATTAAGGCCGCCGACCTCGCCGCCGCCGGCGACCGCGCCCTGATCCGTGCCGCCGGCATCGTTGTCGGTCGCCAGCGCCCCGGCACGGCGACCGGCATTGTCTTCGTCACGCTGGAGGACGAAAGCGGCCTGGCCAACGTCGTCGTCCAGCCCTGGCTGGTCGAAAAACAGCGCCGCGAACTGCTCGGCGCGACGCTGCTTGGCGTCTATGGGCAACTGCAGGTGGAAGGCGAGGTGGTGCATCTGGTCGCCAAGCGGCTGGTCGATCTCTCGCCTTGGCTGGGGCGGCTGGAAACGAGCAGCCGGGATTTCCACTGAGCGGATGCCGGCCCGACGCGGAATGCGAATCGGCGTGGAGGCATGCCGTTTTTCATGGGTGCTTGTCCGTATAGCTGTATGGGAAATCCAGTCATTTACCTGCTTCCAGGCGAGACCACGGAACAACCGTTTCCATCTCCGCCAGGAACACCGCCGGCAGCCAATTTCAGCGGCGTTTCTTGACGCCCGTACCGGTGGAATCGCGGGTAAGCACGATGGTGCCCCAACCGGGATTGGAGGGCGAATTGCCGGTCGAGTCCGTGCCGTCCTGGTAGGCGTGGATGCCAGTGGTCCCGTAATCCGGTGAATAGTCGCACGCGCCGAGGCGCAGGTGCCGGACCGGAACGTCAGCCTGAACCTGCTGCCAGGTATTGGATTCCGGAAGATAGGCAAAGAGGTTGGCCGGCGGATCGGCGGCTAGGCGGACCAAGATTACATTCAACTTCTTGTCTGCGGTTACGCAGGGGAAGTTCATGCCATGGTCATTGGCCGGTGGCGACGACTGGGTCACGGTAAAGGTCAGAGGCGCCATTTTCACAAGCGAAGACATGCCTACGGGGCCCAGCAGATCATACCTGTAGAGATCATACTTGAGCGAGTAATTCTGGCCGCCAAGACTGGTGCGGCTCGTCAAGGGGTCCACGGACAGGAAGTAAAAATGATTTCCCAGAATGCGGCCGTTATGCCTGCCGTTGAAGGTGGAGGTGTAGATGTAATTGCGTGCATACCCGGGCGGTGCCAGAACGGAATCGAAATTTCCCGCGTTGATGAATACGTAACGCTGCTCATTGGGAGTGGGATTGCGTTTGATCAGGTACAGGTCGTTGGAAACGCCCATTCCCGTGTAACTCACGCCGCTGAAGATGACGCCTATGTCCAGGGAATCGTGCCAGGCCACCATGGAGTTCCATTTCATGAAATCGGAAGGCCAGTTCTTGATGTCCGCTGCCTTCCCGAAGGCCGCGTTGTTAAGCGAGGCACTCCAGCCGACGGCGCCGTAGCCCGGCGCGACATTGCGGTTCGCCCAGGCCGAGGCCACGTCGAGAATGAGGTTGTCGCCAGTCACGATCCATATCTTTTTCGTAAAAGGGTTGTACAGCATGTTATGGTTGTCACGGTCCCGCGGCGCGCCCGGTACGTCCTTGGGATGGATGTACTCGATGGTGTTGGTGGCCGGGTCGAAGGCGCGCAAGGAATTATCCTGGTAGCCTCCCGGAGAATAGTGGTTCACGAAGATGGCCAGAAATCTTCGGAGCGAGGGGACGTAGTTCGTGGAACACCAACCCTGCCCGACGTCGCTGACCACGTGGTTCCTTACCGTAGCCCTGATGGTGATCGCGTCATCACTGGTCAGCCGTGCCGCCTCGGTCAGCGTCCCGATCTTTTCGCCGGGTCCGGCCACCATTGTCGCCTTGGGCACCCAATCGGCTGAAGCCTTCTGGGCCGGTGGCTCGGGTGCCGGAATCACCATCAGCGTGCCATCCGCACCACGACGAATTTCGCCTCGGTAATCCGGCGCCTGCGCCAAGGCAGGCACACTCCATGCCAGCAGAATGATGAGAATCAAGAAGCTTGCGTTGCTATAGGGCGTTTTCCTTGGCAAGGTTCTTTCCTTTCGGGCGGGCAACCTGATGGACAACAATGAATGGCGTTTCGTTCTGCTAACCCGGCAATCAGCTGGCTGAGAAAGCCCAATTCTACTTAGCCAACCGCCAATTCGATCAACAATGGGCCACCGGCGAGGAAAGCCTCGCGTAATGCCGTGCGGAATGAATCGTCGCTATCCGCCTTGGCATAGGCAAGTCCGAAGGTCAGCGCGGCGTTCTCGAAGCTTATCCGCTGTGGTGTCCGCCAGGCTTGCGCGAATTCGGG